>DUIO01000063.1:617-2578 GCA_013330315.1 Methanosarcina sp.
GATAAATATTAATTTAATGCTTTAATGCGAATTTTATCTACCTGCTGATTTGTGTTTTGAAAGCCAGCCGATTAAAAGAAGCAGGTCCATTTTAAGCTCAAATTTCGAAAACAGGTGAATCACTTTGATTATTATGAAAAATGTAAAGTTAAGTTTTAGCAGATATGTATTCGTATTGACAAAAGCTGAAACCTTAGAATTAAAATAAACGAAAAAGGTATAGAAATGATTTGAATAAAATCAAAAATTCCGTTTAAAAATTCCTTTTCAGAAGCTCCTTCTCAGGAATCTCCTTCCCTATCAGGTTTAATAGTCAAAACTGGTTATCAGACTTAGTAATGAACTTACCGAATGTTCCATGAGGTTTCAGCAAACAAATGGGCCACGTCCAATTCAGCGAAATAATTGAGTAAAACCAGTAAGAAAAATAATCAGGAAAAAAAATAATAATTCTCAAAACTCAAAGACTTGCCCGTCGTATCCCAGAGGCAAAAACATTGATTCAATATGATGTGGCCGTAAAAGGTGGCTGAGGTGGGTCAAAACCACTTCTTTTGCATTGATCTTTTTTGCGAGTGACATAGCCTCCTCTGAATTCATATGTTTTTTGATATGGATATGCGGAGGGACTATAGCATCTGCGATGAGAAGGTCAGGATTTTTCATTAAATCGAGACTTTTTTTGGGGATGTCGGAACTTGTATCCCCTGTGATCACAACTCTGGCATTTCCCTCCTGAATAATAACCCCGGCAGGAGTTTCTACTGGAGGGTGCGTTACCTTAAAAAGTGTAAATTGAAGCCCGATCAGTTCAAAAGGCTCATGGAATTTTACATAATGGTATCTGGGTTTCAGGAAAGAAACATACTGGTCTATGTAATCCAGGGTTTCTTGAATTCCGTAGACATCAACTTTATTCTGGACCCTATAAAACTCCCCGAAACCTGCGTAATGGTCATAATGCCCATGTGTCCAGATTACAGCATCTATTCCCGAAAGCTTTTGTCTGAGAAACTGCTGCCTGAGATCAGGGCTGGTATCAATAAGAATTTTACCCTGCCCGGACTCCACAAGAATAGAAAAACGGAAGCGCTGACTCTTTCCGCCTTCACGGGCATCAGCGCATGCGGGACAGTTACACCCGATTTTGGGTGTACCAACCGCGTCCCCGGTTCCAAGCAGAGTCAGTTTCATGAGGATTTCTTCCCTATATACTCATCGGACTTGAGGTCGGCTCTTTCATCAAAGGAATTTACTGCCTCCAGCAGGTCCTTCTGGGTAAGCACCTTGCGTTCTTCTAGAAGAGCGCTCAGGACGGCTTCTCTGATGACCATACGCAGGTCAGAACCCGAATAGTTCTCCGTCAGGGCTGCAATCTCTGCAGTATCAAAATCCCCCTCTATATGCCTGGTTACGATATCCAGAATATTTTTGCGCATATTAAGATCGGGCAGGGGGAAATGGACTATTTCGTCAAAACGCCTCCACGCTGCGCTGTCAAGCATTCTTGGGTGGTTTGTTGCAGCAATCAGAAGGACTCCGTGTTCTACGAGGCTGATTTCATCTATAGCTTTCAGGAGGGTATTGACTGCCCGCTTGATTGCGGCATTTTCGTCCGAAGTCCTGGCTTTTGCAACAAAGTCGAGCTCATCTATGAAAAGAATACAGGGATTCAGTTTCTTCGCGAGCAGGAAAACACGGTCTATATTCTTTGCAGTCTCACCAAGGTACTGGTCAGTAATCATTGAGAGCTTAACCTCAACAAAGGGAATGGAGAGCTGCTCTGAGAGTGCACGGGCAACTGAGGTTTTACCGGTCCCCGGAGGTCCGACAAACAGGAGCTTCCCTATATCATGAAGACCTATTTCCCGCAGGTATTCCCTGTGTTGAATGGCTTTCATTATTTTTTCAATCTCGTCTTTCTGCTCTTCTGTGAGAACAAGGTCCCTGACTTTCTGTTT
>DUIO01000127.1 GCA_013330315.1 Methanosarcina sp.
TCTCAATATAACCGCTTTTTTCAATGCCTGACAGGTAGCTGATTTCCATAATTTTGTAATGCGTATCGTTATACTCGTGCGCGGTCAGGAATCTCACGGACGAAACCGGATAAGTGCCCTGATAGCTTATTTTTGTTCCTTCTGCTTCCGAAATCTGGTTGACAAGGAAAAACTTTGCTACAGGCAGGAATGCGAGCCAGACAACAAGCACAATTAGAAGTGTTCTGTAGAGACTTCGGTGGTTATTGGTTACAAATGTACAGAAGTTATTGAATTTGCCGTTCCATCTGCCATGGTTTTTCTGGTATCCTATAATCACGATAAAGAGGGGCAGCAGGGGCAGTAAGTTTGCCATGGGATCAAAAAAGTAGACTGCGCCCATGATAGAAGATTCGGTGCTGAACGGGTAAAAGGGGCGCATTTTCCAGCTGGTTGCATAATCNNTTGATCCAGATAAAAAGCGTGACCAGAGAAATGAAAAGAAGCGAATGCATAAACTCCCTGTGGCCGAAGAGGTAGAATAACTGGTTTCGGGTCTCATGGCTTACGCTGCCGCTGAGGATGGCGAAGACGATGTAAGGTATAAAGTCGAGGTCAGGAAGGATTGAAAGGAATGCCAGATAACCACGTCTTTTTCCTTTGAAGCCGAGAGCGAGAGCGATCAGAAGACCTATTCCAAGGTGGGAGAGTGTATTTACCATTTATTTTATCCCTTAATTAAGGGAGAGAACTGTGAAAATATATATCTTTAATTGAAAATACTTGCTAAAAGCAGGAAAAATCAAAAATAAAGAAGGTATCAAAATAAAGAAGGTATCAAAAACAGAAGATTCCAAAAGGTCAGTTGAATTTTAATAGCTGATTACTTCTTTCTTCACATTAAGCCGATCTGCCTCATCAATCCCACGAGGTCATAGAAAAGCTTCTCTTCGATAATCTCACCATCTTTCCAGTGAGCAACTGTACAGAACTCCACTTCAAATTTTTTGTTCGTAGGTGGAATTTCTTTTCCATCGGCTCCTTTCATAGGTCCTTTCATGGTGCCTGTAAATGTGGCTACTGAACATGTCCAGTCGCCCTGGCCAAAAAGTAACTTATAAGGTCTGTTCTCTATATTATTGTCCGGAAATGTCTTAAAAAACTGCACCGCTTCTTCATGATGTGCTTTTCTTCCTCTTGTCGGTTCCGGTTGACCTGGCCAGTAAACGGCGGTCTCTTCAGCATGACGTTTCTTGAATGTATTCCAGTCCTGTGAATTCCATGCATCATCCAGTGTTGTCATCAGTTGTAGGTTTTCTTCTACTGTCACTTTCATCAGCTCCTATTTGCTCTTGATTCTGACAACAATTTGTAAATTAAACCTAGTTTTAGTTTTAATCCCGGGAAATTGTGAACATAAGTGAATAGTTGTACTTGTTAATTTTAGGAGCGTTTTTTAGCTGGAATTAGTATTATCGTTCAATTTAGATCTATTCTTGCAGTTTTATATTAATTCAATTGAGTTTGCCTCTCACAGAAACTCCTTGTTTTCCAGAAGCTTGAAAATCAATTCTTTAGCAAAAATTTCATTTGATTTGTTTTCACATATCGGCAGCGAAACGTTCTGGAATGGATGAATCTTCTAAGCCGTTCCCGGCGTTTAAAAGTGGTCATCATTAATCTATAATTCAAAAAGTTGATGTTAACTCTGGTAAATTTATAAAAATATTCATAGTTCGTATCTTTTACCTTTAAATAGATGTGATATCTAACTATATTCTGCATTTGGAATTGCCATATGGTGATTTGAGTATATTTGAAGAAACGTAATGCAGACCAATTTAAAAAGCAGATTTCTGTTAAGCAGTTAAGGGGAAGATTGGTTAGCAGAATTTGAAAATGGAATTTCTTGAGCTGAAAGTACAGTAACAGTACGGATACGGCCCTACGGATTTTCCTGAGCAGATTTTGCAAAGCCAGTTGATCATTTAATAGAGGGTAGGATAAATATGGCTAAAGAGTTATACAAGTTACCACCTTTGAAATACGGATATGCAGACCTTGAACCTTACATTTCCGAAGAACAGCTGCGCATACACCATGATAAACATCATCAGGCTTATGTGACAAATGCGAATTCGCTTATCGAGATGATGGATAAAGCCAGGAAAGAAGGTACTGACTTTGATTATAAGGCAACTGCAAAAGCTCTGACCTTCAATATGGGTGGGCATGTCCTTCACGACTACTTCTGGTGGGAGATGACTCCCGAAAGCAATGCTAGCAAAGAGCCTGTCGGAGAGCTCGCTGAAGTGATCAAAGAAGATTTCGGGAACTTTGAAAGGTTTAAAAAAGAATTCACTCAGGTTGCATCAAGCGTGGAAGGTTCGGGCTGGGCAGCGTTAACATACTGCAAAGATACCAAAAGGCTTGGACTTATGCAGATAGAAAAGCACAATGTGAATCTGGTTCCTGACTACCCGATAATTATGGACCTGGATGTCTGGGAACATGCCTACTACATCGATTACAGGAATGACAGGGGTAAGTTCATAGAAGGGTTCTGGAATATAGTTGACTGGGAAGAAATCGATAAGTACTTCAAGAAAATTAGAAATATGCGCATGGAATAATTAAGGTTCCTGATAAAGCAGAATATCCGAAGTTCCAGAGATAACTGAAAACTGAAGTTCCAGAAGCTTTTTCGGATTACAGTGAAAGAAATACTTCTTTACCATTGTTGTGTTAATCCGGTTGCAGCTTTTCTATTTTCTGAAAGCTGCAATCGGAAAACGATATATCACTCAAAATAATTCTTACCAAGCTTCTTTTCCGCTCTTCCGTAATGGCTTTCATATGCCTCATATCTTCCGGTCTCTCTGTCAAACACAAATCTGTAAACCGTATCGAAGTAAGGCCATTTATCAACGTAAGGGTTTCTGGCATCACTCAAAACTACGGTTACTATTCCATCTTTTTCGGAAACTGAATACACAGGATAATCGATTGCCTGAGGCACTGAATTTTCGTACAGTTTCTCTGCTCTTTCGGCATAATCGGAGGCATCCGGGACGTTTCCTGTGACTATCACCCTGTCAACATAAAAGCTTTTTTCAACCCCGGACCAGTAGCTTACTTCAAGGAGTTTATAACGGGTATCACCATCGGGATAAACTGCCATGAATTTCCCTATCGATATCGGATACGTATCATTGTAACTTATCTCTGCTCCTTCAGTTCTGGAGATGCGGTCAATCAGGAAGATTTTTGCTACCGGGAACATTGTAGTCCAGACAAGGAGGACAATAATAAAAGAAGCATAGAGTTTACCCTCATTTCGGTTTGCAAAGTTGTGTAACCCATTGAGCCTTTTAAATTTACGGTTCCAGTAATCCCTGTTCCTGGTGCTTCTGATACTCCTTTTTTCCAGATTCCATGGATTGATATCTTTAATGTTCCAGATATTCCTGCTTCTGGTCAAGATACCCTCGCTTTTAATCGTCCACCTATTCCTGTTTTTCATATATTCCGCAGCTACGATAAAAAGAGGCAGCAGGGGAATAATATTTACTACGGGATCTAAAGGATATATTGCTCTGAGAGCGGATTCGTTTACGCTAAACGGATAGAAAGGGCGCATTTTCGCACTTGTAGTGTAGTCGAGGAAGCTGTGAAGGAAGACAGCCAGAAAACCTCCGAATGTAAAAGTCCTATCTTTAGTTTTAAACCAGATAATGAATGCAATAATAACAGCAAAAAAGATCGAATGGGTAAACTCTCTGTGGCCCAGAAGGTAAAATAGCTGGTTTCTAGCCTCATGGCTTATGCTACCGCTTACAAACCTGANNTTCAAAGCATCAAGAGCTATACCAAAATAATTTCGAACGGAAAAATTCTAAAGGTGGTGATTCGCCTTGTATCTTACTTATATTATATAAATTAATGGATAATTGTGGTTTATATTTGAACTATAAGATCTTATAAAATTGTATAAAATATAGATATGATTTGTATTGTCCATTCGGACAATTATAGAATTTTGGAATTAATGAATCCTGGAAATAATGAGTCCTGAAAATAATGGACTCTGATAATTTATGAACTCTG
>DUIO01000049.1 GCA_013330315.1 Methanosarcina sp.
TGAAACCGATGATGAGGAAGAACCAACCGAAGAAGTGACTGAAACCGAAGAAGGAGTTACCCCAACTGAGGAAGAACCAACCGAGACTGAAGAGACCGAGCCTACTGAAGAAGAAGAGCCGGCCCCAGGATTCGGAGTTGTCCTCGGTCTTGTCGGACTTCTTGCAGTCGTCTACCTCGTCAGGAGGAACAACTAAATTTTCTGAGTGAAGGGTTTCCTTACCCTTCTCTCTTTCAAATTCTTTTTTGGTTTCTTTTGCAGATAACTTTTTATTTGCAGATTTCTTAGTTCTGACGATTCTTTTATATCTGAATCCTGAATCCATAAATCACCTGGATTTTCAGGTTTAGATCAAGGTGAATTTTATGAAAAAAAGTATAGCTTTAATATCTGTGTTTGCGGTTTTGATGATCGCGTTTTCAGGCTGTGTGGATAATGACAATCCTGCGGTTAACGGGACAGATTCGGACAGTCCGGAAACAAACGCAATGATNNGCAGTTACGAAGCCGATAATGTTTCAGGGATCCTTGAAGGCTCCGAAGGGATCTACAGAGATTCTAATAAAACTGACTATTACATAGATGCGATTGAGCTTGAAAATGAGGAAGCTGCAAATAATTTCATCGATGCATACAAGTCTTCTTTCCCCCCACTAAGTAATGGCTCCCGTTTTACGGAAGTTTCCTTTAACGGTCACGCTGCCGTTAAAATTACCGATTATATCACAGTCGGAGGAAAAACCGTTCCAAGGTACACCTATATCTGGGACAACGAAAATTACGTGATAGTAATTTTTGGAAACACTGCTGAAGACGTTCCTGTCCGGCAGCTGGCAGAAGCAACAGGATACTAATCCCTTTAGCAGTTCGATGTTTTAAAAATTTTTTCTTTTTTCTTTTTTCTTCTTTTGTTCTTCGTTTTTTGTATCTTCTATTTTTTTCTGCAATTGGATCATAATCAGAACTGGGTCCGATCCTTGAAACCCGCTCTGAGCTACGATATATTTGTACCTGCGGGATAGGATTCAAACGAAATAACAAAAATCAATATAACTAAAAATCAAAACAGCTGAAAAGTTAAAATAACTTAGTTGAATAGCTAAAAATAACTTAAACTAATCAGGAAATTAAGATGATTAAAAACAAAAGCAATTATAAATCAGAATCGCTAAAAAAATAAATGGATAAGAATTATGTTTAATAAAGTCCGTTTTTCTATTGTTCTTATCCGTCAGTTATGTTTTTTAATTGGAAATCGTTTATTTTATAAGCAAAACGCCTTTCCCGCCGGCGTTAACATCACCTGTGAATTTACGGTATGTGATGCCTTCGACCTCTTCTGTCCCTTCTTCTTTATAGGAAGGAAGCAGGTCGGAGACTTCGCCTTTGATGATGACTGTGCCGTTCTTCATCTCATTTGCAGGCATGGTCGCTTTGCCTTCAATAACTACTTTTCCGCCATTGTTTGATATTGCAGGAAGGAGTCCGACATCGCCTTTTACAAGGATTTCCCCTCCGCACATGTGCTCTCCGAGGTAGTCCTTCGCATTGCCGTTAATAATAATCTTTCCTCCTTGCATGCCGCAAGCCTCTCCGCGGTAGCCTGCCCCTACATAGTAGGAAGCATTTCCGTTGAGAATAATTTCTCCGCCTGACATCTCACAGCCAAGCCAGCTGTCGGCGTTGCCGTTAATTACGATCTTTCCGCCTTTCATTCCAAAGCCGCAGTGCATATCCACATTGCCGTTGATTTCTATTTCTCCGGCAGTCATGTTCTGTCCTATGCGTTTTACTCTGGAAACATCACCCCCAAAAACTATTTTTGTGTTTTCTACAGAGTCGCTGCCTTCTACCTCTACATTGAAGAAGTCTCCGAGAGGGCACTGTCCGTTTCCGTACCAGACAGGGATCGCCTTTATTTCTTCTGCGGTCTTGCCGGCAAAGTTGTCAGGGTTTACGTCGTCGGCTTCAATAGGGATTTTATTGGCTTTTTTAAGGGAAAGTTTTACAACCTGCATTTAGAACACCCCGTCAGTAGTGATTTCAACAGGCTTCGGGATGTACGTATCTTCAACCATGTATNNTTCCTGAATTTGAGGTCTATATCTTTCTGCATTGCAGCATCGACAGTTTCCGGAACTTTCGCATTCACCCAGTAAGTCTTTCCTTTCGGGGTTTCTTCGATTTCTCCGTCTTTTACAACGACTTCCCCACTCTTCAGGGTGTATGCTGAAGATGAGAAAGCTGCCTTGACCTTTGCGTATTCGGTTGAGGGGTCAACTTGGCCTGGCAGAATGTTATAGATTGCAATGTCAGCGTCAGAGCCAATCTTAAGGTTTCCTTTCTCAGGCATACTGTACATTCTTGACTGGGTGCTCCTTGTCATGACGGCAAGCTCGTAGAAGTCCAGTTCCCTGTCAATTCCGGGGAGTACCATCCTGTCAAGAGCCATTTTGGAAAAGCCTGAAATTACCTCTTCTCTTCTCTTTGCGCTCATAAGGTAAGTAAAGGCTTCAGGATAGTTAACAAAAGAACCGCCGTTAGGGCTGTCAGTTGTGAACATAACTTTCCAGGGGTCCTTTACAAGCAGAGCGAGTTCAAGTCCGATTGCCCACTGGACGGCATTTACGAAGCTTTTTGGTGAATAGAACAGGGGAACGACTCCGGAAGCGTCTTCCAGTTCAACGTCCTGGTTGCTCCATTTCTCATGCAGCATCCTTGCGTTTGCGTATTCAACAGGCCCGTCTGCAGTCATGGTAACAGCCGGCCCGAAGATAA
>DUIO01000324.1 GCA_013330315.1 Methanosarcina sp.
AGAGTCCCTTTTATCTGTCTTATTAGCTCATCTTTTTCCCTTATCTGGATTGCAAGTTTTTCTTCCCCTACATATCCCGAGAGCTGCTTTTCAAGCTTTCTGACTTTTTCTTCGCTTGCGGCAAGCATGGATTCAGTCGTACTTATCCTTCTTTCTTTTCCGTTAAGCCTTTCCTCAATCCTCTTTATTTCCGTGCTCTTTGCGATAACCTCTTCAGCAAGAATCTTAATGTCCCTGTCCTTTGCTGAGATATTTTCTTCAAGCTTTTCCATATCCCTCTGTTTTGCCAGGAATTTTTCCTTAAGAAGCCTTATTTCCCCAATCTTTGTTTTGAGTTCACTCTCAAGGTTATTTTTCTCTTCTTCTTTTTTATTAATCCCGGACTCGAGTTTTTCTATCTCAGCGTCCTTATCTGTAAGATTTTCGAGGAATTCCTGGAGCTTTGAATTCTTCTCCTGCATGCTTATTTCAAAAGTTTTTATAGCCTCTTCTTTTTCTTCAAGCTCGCTTTCAAGCCCCTCAATAATACTGCCTTTTTGAATAACTGTATCATCGAGCTTTTTGATTGCTTCATCTTTTTGAATTAGCTGACCTTCAAAGGCTTTTACAGCTTCGTCCCTTTTAGCAAGACAGTTCTCAAGGTTTCTTATTTTCTCGTTCTTTTCAGCTATTTGCTTTTCGAGCTGTCCTGCATTACCTGTTTTTTCAGAAATAAGTTTATTAAGTTCCCTGAGTTCGGCTACTTTACCTGTGAGTTTTTCCTCAAGACCTTTTATAATTTCTTCCGAATCCAGCCGGAATTTTTCAAGGATATTTATTTTTTCTGCTTTTTCTTCAAGTTCTTCCTTTAATGTATCGGTATCCCTGTTCTTGTCTGCAAATTGAGCTTCATATTCTTTTATTCTTTGAAGTCTTTCTGCAAGTTTTATTTCGAGATTTTTTAACTCAGTATCTCTGTTTACGAGCTGGAGATTAAGAGAATCTATAATCCTTTCTTTTTCTTTATTCGTTTTTTTTTCTTCCTCTTCTTTTTCTTGTTCAATTTCCTCTGATAGCTGAGTAGAAGAAATATCTATTTCCGAAGAAGCTGCTTCAGGAAGCTTTTCTTCGCATTCAGGTGCTTGAAGATCTTTCCATCCCGAAAGAAGGCAGATTTGCCCTCGTGTATTTTCACAAATCCCGGCCCAGGCAAGAATGGAAGCTATCGGGGTTACCCTCTTATACACAATTTCTCCTGTCCTGCAGCCGTATATCTCACTGGCAATATGTCCTTCCACGGTATTCAGGTCAAGATTCGGGTCTCCCAGCCTGGAGCCTGTTGCATTTCCTTTTTTCGCTTTACCCCCGTTTTTCTGCAAAAAACCAGCAGTTTCGGAGAATATTTCCCATGGGAGAAACGGCTGGCTTTTCAGGTTATCAACATAGATTCCGTCTTTTTCAGCTCGGGCATCGAAAAACTGCTTCCCGTTCATGAGCGGAATCTTTGCAGGATTTCCTTTTTTGTCGAACTGGTTTTTGATTTGTGCAACAACAGAGTCTTCCATGCATGGGCCTCGTAACAGTCTTAGTTTCTGCAATATAATAAGTATAACATTTAATAAAAGTTATGTTTTCCATAAGTTAATCCGGCAAGAGTAAGCGATTTGCAGAACATATGGTCAGTTTTTCGTCCTCAAGAATTCTCTTAACAAATGAATTTACAATTTGAAATTATAACTTGAAACCCCTTCATTATTGAAAGCTCAGGAAGAGACATGTGGTCTCTAAAAATAGAGGCTTAGTTGCCGGATAAGGAATTAAGTTCCTCGCTCCTCAATAATTATATATACTTTGCAATTATTGCGAAGATCATTTGCCAAATCAAATTTAAACTTTAAATTTTAGGTCGAGTCTGAATTCGATAAGAGATCAGGAATCAATACCATAATGAAAAATCAACGTCGTTGATTTTATAAACAGAGATGCTCATTATCCAAGACCTGGGGCTTTTACAGGGCGATACTCCTGGATAAATATGTTTATTTTTCAGAACTCTTTGTTTTTAAAAAGGCTGTTTATTATATTGAATGAATATAATTTTTAATATTCATAGCTGTTTTTTGCAGGGAACTCTATTCTAGTGAAGTTGTAGGTTTTTCCGATAACGGTTAGTATATCTATTTTTGAAACCTATACCCAATTGCTTTCTGTTAGATGAAGGAAAAAGATCCGGACCTTGCCTGTGCCTCTTCAGATGCGTAAGGAGTACAAAAAATTGTGTGGAGTATTGATGAGCAAATCAAACCAGAGGTATCAAAATGGATGATCTACCGGAAGAAGTTCAGGAACTGATTGAAGAACTGGACAAGGCAGCGGAAGACGAAGAAGAAGATAAGATTAAAGAGTTGACTCAAAAGCTTCTGGCCACCGGGATTGATGTGGGAGCGATTACCCTCAAAAAACTTTCTCTCCTGGTAATGGATGGTGAAGAGGAGATGACCAGAGGGTGGACAGAGGTGGCAATTCAGATTGGCATGGATCCTTTCAAAACCCTTATAGAAGGCCTTGCAGCAGGTATGAGCCTCATTGGTAAAAAATACGAAAACGGAGAGGCTTTTGTACCTCAGCTTTTGATTGCTTCGACTGCAATGTATGGAGGGATGGATCTTCTTGCTCCCTATATGAAACAGAGTGAAAATATCACATCAAAACCAGCAACTGTCGTCATAGGTACGGTTGAAGGGGATGTTCATGATATAGGGAAGAATCTTGTAAAAACCCTGCTCAGTGCAAATGGCTTCAACTGTGTGGATCTTGGAAATGATGTACCTGCATCAAAATTTGTTGAAGCAGCAAAAGAGTACAGGGCAACAGCAGTTTCCATGAGTACACTTATGACTACCACCATGGCTGAAATGCCAAGAGTCGTTAAAATGCTTATCGATGAAGGTATCAGGGATAATGTAATGGTAATGGTAGGCGGGGCTCCAATAACAACTGGCTATGCAGCTCAGATAGGGGCAGATGCCTCTCCTCGCGATGCAGCCAGTGCAGCAAGCTGGCTAAAAGAAGCAATTTTTGATTTTCCGTCCGAAAATGTAAGATGGGGTTAAATCTCAAACAGGTGCTTTTGGAAATTGGCTAAATTAAAGCTCATAACCCAGGTAAAAAAGGAGAAAAAACATGGTATCTGAGATGACTTCAAAAGAAAGGGTCCTTGCAATGCTTAACAGAAAGCCAGTTGATAGGGTCCCTGTGATTACCGGCTCTGCTATGGTTAAGGAGTATATCGAGAAAAGCGAAAGTTCCTGGCCATACTATCACTGTAATGCAGAAATGATGGTCAATACTGTTAGCCTTATGCATACCGATGCCGGGCTTGATAATATTGTTATGCCTTTCGGCATGTTTATAGAATCCATGGCTCTCGGCCTTGAAGTAAAAATGGGGAGAATTGATATTCAGCCTTCAGTAAGGAGCTTTTTCAATAAGCCTGAAGAAGTAAACTACGATAACTTCCTTAAAGATAAATTTGTAAAAACTACACTTGATGCAATTAAACTTGCAAAGGAAAAGTATCCCGACGCAGCAGTAACTGCTTTTCTCGTTGCTCCCATAACTCTTACAGGAGATCTCATGGGCGCGGAGAACCTGTCCATGCTCAGTATCAAGTGCCTCCAGAAAGAAAAACAGATGCAAAAAATGCAGGATTGGCTTTCCAAAGCTCTGGAGATTAACAGGATCTATGCTGAAGCATGTGTCGAAGCAGGGGCTGATATCCTGTACTATTCGGATGCATCAGCGTCTCCTAACCTTGTAATGCCTGAATTCTATTATCAGGTAGCCGTTCCTGCTGAAAAGGAGATAGGTGATTTTGTTCACCATCTTGGATGTCCCTGGGAACTTCATATCTGCGGAGATACTGTGCCGATTATAGAAGGGATGGCTTCAACAGGTGCAGACTGCCTCAGTGTGGAACAGGCCGTTAATATGAAGGAGGCAACTAAAATTGCAGGAGATGTGCCTGTTGTCGGGAATGTAACTCCTCTCCTGATGGTCGAGGGTACGGAAGAGCAGATTGTTGCAGAAACCATGAAGGGACTCGATGATGGAGCAAAAGCCAGCATGTTAGGATGCGGAACTCCTCCCCTGAGCACTTCAGGCAGACTCAGGACATGGGTTAAAGCTGTAGCTGACTGGTCTTCTGAAAACTTCTAAAATCAAAGGAATGAAATTTTAATTTCTTCCTGAGATGGGGAACTGAGGTATTGGATTCGGGTGATTCTTCGCTTATTTCTTTGAAGACGCCTGATTCCAGCGCCTTATTACACTCTCATTATTACACTTTTACTATTGTGTTTTGAATTCTCGTCATTGGGAGCGATAGCTATGAAAATTAATCAGGAAAATATAAGCAAAGTAATGAAGTATCGCTGGGTAGTGTTTGTTATCCTTGCTCTCGCATACTTCTTTGTGTATTTCCACCGTGTGTCTACAGCAGTAGTTGCTGCTGACATTATGAATTCATTCGGAGTTGGAGCTGCATCTATAGGGCTGCTCGGTTCTGCCTACTTTTACGCTTATACAGCAATGCAACTTCCAAGCGGGCTTTTGAGCGACAGCTGGGGAGTAAAAAAGACTGCAGGAGTTTTCACTCTACTTGCTGCACTTGGAGCCGTTCTTACTGGAATTGCTTCTAACTTCACGATGGTCCTTATCGGCAGGNNGATTCTTATAGGAATCGGAGTGGCAATGGTCTACATACCTGTAATGAAAGTGCTAGCCATCTGGTTCAAAAAGAATGAGTTTGCTTCGATGTCAGGAGTTTTACTCGCAATCGGAAATATAGGAGCCTTGAGTGCAGCTGGTCCCCTTGCCATAATGGCAGCTTTCTTTGGTGACTGGCAGAAAGTCTTCCTGATGCTCGGTGTCTTTTCAGCGCTGCTTGCATTAGCTATTTTTGTCCTGGTCAAGGATAAACCTGAAGATATGAATTGCCCCACAATTCCTGAGATTGAAGCTTACGAAAAAGGTGAGAAATATATCCCTCCGAAAACCGTTGAAAAGATTCCTATGGGCGAAGCTCTCAGGCAGACTTTCAGCTCCGGGATGAGGTTCTGGCCTCTTTCTATATGGTTCTTCTTCATGTACGGGAGCCTTATGGTCTACCAGGGGCTGTGGGGAGGTCCGTTTTTCAGAGATGTACTCGGATGGGACCAGGGAGCTTATGCAGGAATCCTTTCTTTCATAGCAATTGGTATGATATTCGGTTGCCCGATTGCAGGTTATCTCTCGGACAAAGTGTTTAAGTCCAGAAAGAAAGTCCTTATTGCAGGCACTGCCGTTTATATAGTTCTCTGGGGAGTTATCTGGTCTCAGGCAGGAAACATTACCAGCACAGCCGCATATACTCTTATCCACTTCCTCTTTGGGTTCTTCGGTGGTTTCTTTGTCGTTTCCTATGCTCAGGTCAAGGAATGGTTCCCGGCATCAATAGTAGGGACGGCAACCGGTGCATATAATATCTTCCCTTTCCTTGGAGGGGCTATCTTCATGACACTGACAGGAAAAATGATGGAAGTCTCTGAAGGAGCTGTTGCTTCTGTAACTCAATACAAATCCGTCTGGCTCCTTATGTTCACATGCATGATTTTTGCCTTCATCTGCCTTCTTGTCTCCAAAGAAAAAGGCACAGAGAGTGTAGCTGCCTCTGTAAAAATTGCAGATGCCGGAGAATTATCGACTGGTTACCAGAGATAAGTCTCAAAATACGGTAAGTATAGGTGAGAAATAATCCAAAATATGAACTTTTTGAGACATTTATGGGATAGCATGGCCTTACTTTCAGGTCTACAGACCGGAGGAAATTAACTTTAACCGGTAAAAACTTTAACCGGTAAAAACTTTAACNNCAGGCTTCTCCAGAGTTTCTGTGCTATATATTCTCCAAAAATTTCCCAAAAGAAGTAAGACCTCCATTATATTTTATGCAGGCGCAGGTTTGCCATTTTTTATGTGCCTGCATAGGTTTTTATCATAGGTTCCGGTGTGTTCGGTAGATCTCTGCGTAATGCAGACGCCAGGGCAGGTGTTTAATAACCTTTCGATGTTTTAAAAATAATAACTTTTTAATATCAAAATTCCTATATTAGATTGTTTTATAAATTTCACTAAATGTTTCCTTATTCTCTTCTGTTAATGCTCAATGATGCTGTTCCTGTTATGCTGTCATTTTATCTTAAATTGTCATAAGTCCCTAAATCCCCGGTGATGAGATTGGACCCATCTTGCCTGATCAAAACGATCTTCTTATCTGAAAAAAGAAAAAATGTACTGGTTCTTTTATTGAAAGAAGGGCCAAAAAACATAGATGAAATAAAAGAGGCTCTTAATGTTAACTCAAGTGCTCTCATGCCTCAGATTAAGAAACTTCTTAAATGGGATCTTGTAACCTATGATTCTGTTGAAGATGTTTACAAGTTATCCGACATGGGAGTTCTTATTGTTGAAAAAATAGAGGAATTCCTGAATATTATCAACATCTATGTAGAAAATCACGAATACTGGGAGACCCGTGATCTCAGTGAGATTCCATATCATATGAGAAAAAGGATTGGAAACCTGAAGCACTGTGAGCTCCTTGAAGCAGATAGGGATTGTCTTTTTGAATTTCATCCGATTTTTGTCGAGAATGTTCTTGCTTCAAAATATGTTATGATGGCAAGTTCTACCTTTCAGCCTCATACTGTAAGTATTTTTTCCAAACTCATAAAGAAAAATGCAAAAATTTCTTTTGTACTTACGGAGCAAATTTTTGATAAGTTTTTTGACGACTTTCCGGAGCAATTTAAATGTTTTCTGTCCCATGAAAATATGAGCATTTCCATGCGTAACGGTCACATCGGCCCACTCACCCTTGTTGTAACGGACACATTTATGGCTCTCTGGCTCTTTGATAATAACGGGAGGTTTGATGGGACTACGCTCATAAGTTATGAGGAAAGCGCTCTCAAATGGGGTAGGGAACTTTTCACCTATTACTCAAGCATCTCAAACATGGTTTATATCGATCCTGATTCTGGAAAGATGGAATTTACAGGATATAATATCACAAAAGCCAGTAAATTTTGAAATTTTAACTCTCAAAGATCCATAAAGCTCCCAGTTTCTCAAAATCAATAAAATCTTAATAAAACAGATAAATCCTGGATTCTAAGGTTCTTAAATTCCGAAACCTTAAAAATCGGTAAATTCCGGCTCTTTCAGGATTTCTCCATATTTTTGTATTACCTTTATATTCATTTTATTTATTATTCTTTTACTTTCTTATCTTTCTGATATCATACTACCGTCTCGGTGGTCCTCTTGATAATTATCCTTATATACACTTTTGCTTCTTCGACATAATCGAAGCTGTTATAGAGTTGCTTCACAAAGAATAATTAATCTAGCTATATCCATCTATGCAGGATTTTTTTATTCTATAATTTATAATAATAAATCCGTTATGGATTGGAGCTGGATATAATTATATCTCGAATAAGTAATAATGTTCAACTTAAAATGTAATAACTAAATTAATATAATGATACTGGCTTAATTAAATAACGTCAGATCGATATAATTGTCTTATCTAAAGCTGAATAGAGAGACGAATCAAAACCAAATATTCAGAGAAAATTATTTTAATCTATTAATACAAACGCTTATTTACCTGAATGTACTTTCACTCAAGTCATGCTTTAACGGCCTTTTGCTACCCTGTGCTATTGAAGTGCCGCAGTTGGCTGAATACCTTTAATTCTTATCAGCCTTTGCTTGCGAGGGAAAGTTCTTAGACGCTTACAGGACAATCAATGGGAGGAAAATAATTTGGCTAAGTTCAGGGTAAAGACCTGGGTTATAGACCTGGTTTTTATGCATATTTTATTCATTGTGATCCTGTATATAGTCTATGTTTTCATCGTGCCAGTAATAGTTCCCGGCTAATTGCAAAATGAATCTATATAGATTTTAAAGGGTTTTTCATACTCAAAAATGATGTAAATAGGATTAAAGGTGGTCTCAAGTGACGGAAGGAATGAAAACTCAGATCGGCGACAATAACGCGAAAAAAAGAACACAAGATCCGGATAATGGGGAGGACAGGCAGAAAGGGCTGAAATCCAAAAGTTATTATCTTAATGTGATCTTCATTCAGCTTTTGCTTCTGTTACTTCTCTATGGAGTCGCCAAATTTGTTGTGCCCATGCTATCTTGAAGTTCATGAATTTGACTGAAAAAAGGTTTTCCGGTTTTCTTCGGTTAAGCGTTTTATGCTTTTCCGGAGTAAGTACCTCTTATTTTAAATTAATTTCTTTGCTTTCTGATTGTCAGCACTTTTGAGTTTTATCAGTATTCTCGAGTTCTGCCAGTATTTTTGAGTTTTATTTGTAATTTTGAGTTTATCTTCTTTTTCTCAATTTCAAATCGATTCACCTATTCTTGGTATTGCTTTTTTCCTGATTATTAAAGCATTGAATTTTTAGTAAAGTTAGCAAAGTAAAGTATACTGAAAGCTTCAATGAAGTAAAAATTTTGAGAAAAGCCTTATAAATATCCGAGAGTCTATCATGGTTTCACATGGTCACATGGCAAAATATTAAAAATGCCCTGACCTGCAACAAAACAAAGAATATTCCTGCAATATTCCAATTTTTTGCTAATTTTACCTCTTATACTTTTCAGGATGTATTTATAAATATTTTTTATCATGTTCTTATAAATATGGCTACTGTGCATGATTCTTATTGCCCTCTTATTTAATATACGAAAATAAATGAAAGAATGTAAATACTAGTTCTCTCTAAATAAATCATGTAATTATGGAAAAATATTTAATGAAGAATTTTTTACTATCAAATGAAAAAAATCAATAGATCGGGAGGACAAACTTTGAAAATAAGGGTTGTGAGTTCCAGAGAAGAAATATTTACATTGAATCCAAACGAAAGAATAGTTCACCTGGCTTTCAGGCCTTCAAACAAGGACATTTTTTCCCTTGTTGAAAACTGCCCGAAGATTGAGGTCATTCAGCTGCCCAAATCCTACAGGCGCACGGTCTCAAAGTCCATAGAAATGTTCCTTGAAATGCAGAGGATCCAGCTTATCGAAGGAGATGTCTGGGGCCACAGAAAGGACATTAACGAATACTACCGCATTCCTTCCTCTATAATTGAGGAGATAAAGGAACTGAAGATTGAAGGCAAATCCACTGAAGCTATCGAAGAAAAAGTCTCAAGGGAGAGCAAACTCAATCCTGAGATGGTTGCATATATCCTTAGAAAGGATGTCACTGCCTGAGCCTCTGAAGTAAATTCTCAGGCTCATAATTAAATTTTTCTTCATTTTTTATTGCTTCGTAATTTTTATTATTTTTTTATTTGTGTTACTTTTCGAATTTATTATCTTAACTTTTCAGTACTTCTCAATTTTTGTTACTTTTTTGGTTTTATTACTCATTATTTTTAATTATTTTTTTATCTTTTAGTGTTCTGTAATTATATATTATGACGTGCTTTTAAATCCCCTTTTCCCCCGGAGTTTCGTCAAAAACGCTATCTTATGGCTTTTTGCTTTGAGATTTTTCTCTAAATTCTCTACTGTGTTAGAGTGTATAATTTTTTCAAAGCTGATTCCATAAACTTTCTTTCACAGATTTTACTTATTCCTTCAGACCGGATTTCAGACCGGATTTCAGACCGGATATTACTTCCCTATTTCCCCAAACAGAATAGTAAACTTCGTTCCTCTATCCCTTTTAAGCCCTATACACCCGTCAATTTGGTCCACAAGAAGACTTACCAGCTTGAGTCCGAGAGATTCTATATTTTTGAGGTCCAGCTCTTCCGAAATCCCTCTTCCGGAATCGATTATACTCAACCTGAATGGAAGGCTTTTTTCATCCCTGCATTTCTCGTCTATCCCCAGATCTTCGGCATTTATAGTAGAGCTGTCCGTTTTGCAAAGGTGTATGTGAATCTCGCCTTTAGACCCTGCAGGAAAGGCGTGTTTCAGGGAGTTAGAAACCAGTTCATTGACAACTATGCCCAGGGGTATTGCAGTGTCCATGCCTAGATGAACCTTTTCAAGATTCAGTTTAAGGTCAATATTGTCCTTCTGCACGGAATACGAATTGAGCAGGTCTGAAGTTAATTTTTGGAGGTAAGCTGCAAAATCAAGAGTGTCGATTTCGTTACCTTTGTATAGCTCCTCATGGATCAGAGCCATGGAGATCACACGGTTCTGGCTTTCCCTGAAAGCTTCAAGCAT
>DUIO01000209.1 GCA_013330315.1 Methanosarcina sp.
TTTCTTTTTGAATTTTCTTTTTGTTTTTGCAGAAACAAACTTTATCAAACTTTATCAGATTTTTTTCCAGATAAACTTAGCTTTCCCGGGTTCCTTTACGCAAATAAACCTGAAGTAAAAAGTCTTTATTTACAGTTTTATTTTCTGCAAAATCAATGCCTGTCAAAGAAGCATGATTTCATTAAGTAAGCTAATTTTCTTAATCGGAATTAAAGGCGCTGCAGCAGGAAAATCAAGATTAGCTTTTAAATAAATTTATAAGGAATGAGCAGGTAGTTAAACACAGATGCCTATTTCTATATACCGGTTTGAAAATAAATGTACGTAAAACAGGGATAACCGGAAATAGGTAGATAAATAACACGCTACTAAAATCAGACGACCAGCAGGAGTAATAAAAGCATGATGCAATCTTTTATAGTAGAGCACTACCTTGATAGGGCAGTAGATGTTTATTGTGGTGGGCCAGACATCTTCAGGGGAACCGTAAAAGCCTGTGCAGACAACGTCCTTACTCTCGATAATGAAGGAAAACTTACGCATATCGCTATAGACAAAATAATAGCTATGTGGGCTCAGTAAGTTCAAAACTTATCTTTCAAAATTCTCATATCGAGGAGGCGGTCGGGTAAAGAAAGGCTATCATCTGTCCTTTTCTAAACCCTTAAAGCTAATGACTCTCTGGTTTACGGTGAGTTTAAGCTTTTTATCCTTCAATATGACGGAAAATACGCTTATTTAGCAGACCAGGCTTGATAAATGGAAATTTCTGAGGTGCAAGAAATGCAGTCTTTTATAGTAGAACATCTTCTTGGAGAAACCGTAGACGTCTACTGCGGAGGGCCCGATATCTTTAATGGAAAGGCGAAAGCCTGCGCGGATAATGTCCTCACGCTTGAAAAGGAAGGAAGATACACACACATCGCTATTGATAAAGTTATAGCCATCTGGCGCGTGTGAGACTGGAAAAATAGTATAATCCATTCAGCTTTTTGTTCTGATAGCTATCGATCAAAATATAATAAATATGGAGAGTCCCGATATGGGGACTCATCCTTTCCATCTTTTCTTTACGGCTTATAATTTAATGCAGCTCTTTGCATGAGAGGCAATAAACTCTCTCATAAGCTTTGCTCCGAGCATGGCTGTCTGTCCCGAATCGTATTCCGGAGCAATTTCTACAATATCAAAAGCCATTGAGTAAGGAGCAAGGGTTCTTATTGCAGTCCTGACATCCCTGGCATTGAGCCCAAATGGTTCAGGTGTGCCCAGCCCCGGAGCAAAAGCAGGGTCTATTGCATCCATATCAAGGGACAGGTAGAGCTGACTGCAGTCCAGCCATTCTATGACTTCTTTGAGGACTTCCACCATGCCTATGGATTCAACGTCGTCTGCAGTGTAGTATTTCAGGTCATTTTCTCTGGCAAAAACCCATTCTTCTTCAGGTCCGCTCCTTATGCCTATAGAAGCCAGGTTCTTAGTGATATTATTAAGAATATTCCGGGATACGCAGGCGTGGTTATGCTTGAACCCCCTGTATTCCTGCCTGAGATCGAAGTGGGCATCAAGGATAAGGACTCCGAAATCATCTCCTGCAAACTCGGCACAGGCTTTGACCGTAGAATAGGTCAGAGAGTGCTCGCCTCCAAGCATGATAGGCAGTTTCCCATCGTTTAACAAAATTTTTACTTCTTCATAGAGATCCCTCAGGGTCTCATCAACCGAAGCTGAAGTCTCAAGGTTTCCTGCATCATAAATCGGCAGATCCACAAGATCTATATCGAAAACCGGGTTATAACTCTCAAAATTTGCAGAAACCCGCCTCATCGCATCCGGAGCCCAGCGGCTGCCGGCACGGTATGAAGAGGTGTTGTCAAAAGGCACGCCAAAAATAACATAACGCGCAGATTCATAATCTGCAAGGGCATCTATAAAGGAATTGGGTAAAAACATATTCTTACCTGATATAAATTTTTCAATTAAAAAAAGAGCTCAGGTTGTTAACCTGAGTTTTGCCTGATTTTCAGGAATTTATGTCCTTATATCAAGTTTAACCTTTCCGAGGGCTGTGATGTAGGATACTTCTTCACCCTCTTTCACCTTGTCTTTGTATTCCTCAGGGATTACAATCTCAAAGGTTGAAAAGTCTCCCATGTCCATAAGCTGGGCAATGTTTCCTGTAATCGAGATGATCTGCGCACTCTTCCTTTCTACGATCGGAACATAGATTTTGTTTGCAACGGACCCTATATAGGAACGTTTCTGACCATCAAAAAGCCCGATAGCTTCAACCCTTGCCTTTGCAGCACCATGCTTGCCCGGCTTGGACTTGGAGATGCTCTTTATAACACATGCTTCGTCATCGATAATTACGTATTTTCCTTCTTTAAGGTCCTTTACTTCTACCTGCTGTTTCATAATAATTCTCCCTTACGTTTTAAGATGTCTATAATAAGCTATAAACGCCATACCGGAGTTGATCGGGTTTTTCAGTGCCAATTCCGGTGAAGTGGTATAAGAAGGCTTTTCTAATTTTTAAGCCTGTCTACCTTTTCATCCATACTTTACTTAACTGCTCTGTATAGAAAAGC
Organism: Methanosarcina sp.; assembly: GCA_013330315.1. GTDB lineage: Archaea > Halobacteriota > Methanosarcinia > Methanosarcinales > Methanosarcinaceae > Methanosarcina > Methanosarcina sp8098u. Next base: position 2,592 of record DUIO01000209.1, read on the forward strand.
TGGAAAGTAGTTACTACCTGAATGCCTGTACAACCTCACAGGTCGAGACTAATACGATTAATTATCCTAGAGTATATAACGCTTATGCGAGATTTTGCTTTTTCGGACATAGATTAAGAGAAATCCTCTCTAAAAACTGTGCAATTGTATTATTCCATACAAATAGATTGACTTCTAATGGCGATAGTGTCTATTAATCGAATATATCCGCACTATAGTATCTAATTTCGAGGTCCTCAAGCTTTTTTTGAAGTGGCACTCCTTTCTTATCCCAGCCACGGTAATAGTAATAGTCTTCAAGGGCCGACTCAAATTCCTGTCGCTCGATCTCATTTGCTTTTATCTCGTTTACTTTTACCCCGTCTGCTTTTTCTTTGATGCCTGCTTCAAACAATCTTGACGGAAGTGTATCGTCTTTCTGTGTGAAACCCGCTTTCAGGTTGTAAATTCTTTCCAGATTCCAGATTCTTTCTCCTGTTTTCAGGAGTTCCGCGGGTGATATTTCTATCCCCGGTCCGGAACGTAATAAGGCTGAACAGAGTTCTTCATTGACTGCAAATATCGAGAACGGGCAGAAGACAAGGGAATCAAGTACAGCGGTCAGATTTTCAAATACCTGCAGGACTCCGGCTTTTCCTTTGAGACTTAAACGGTCAAGGATCAGAGGTTTTCCGAGGATTTCAGGTCCTGCCATAAAAGCTGTAAGGTAATCCCCGCCATGACATGAAGTCGCGTAAGCAAGAGCCTGCCCTTTAATACTTCTCGGGTCAAACCCTGCAATTTCAAGCCCTTTTACATCCATGCTGAGGTCTCCTCTATTCCGAGCCGAGAAGTATTTCTTTGCTCCTTCTCCGGGCTTGCTTCCTTCTCCCATTTCCTCAAGCATGGTTTCAAGTTCTCTTACTTCTATCCTTTTTGACCTGAATTCCGCTATGGCTCCGAGTATGGAACCTGCAGATACAGGGTCAAGCCCGTAGTCTTTACATATCCTGTCTGCCAGAAGCACAGAGTTAAAGTCCGGGTTTTCAAGGTTGAACCCAAAAGCCCATAGAGAGTCATAGTCAGGCAGAACCTGCCCTGTCTTCTTTATTCTCCTTTTACAGCCCAGGGGGCAGGCGGGGCAGCCTTCCTTTTCGAGATCGAAGCTGGCTTTTATATATTCCCCTGNNTCCCCTGAGAAACTGTCTGCAAAGGGAGTCCCTACAAGGGAGAAATTCCTGCAGGGAATAAGGTTCATATAATCAAGTAGTTTCACAAAAGCGAGAGTGCCGTAGATTGCAAGTCCTTTGGAGAGTACGGGATTTGCTTCAAAAAGTCTCGATATTTTTTCCCTGAGCCTTTCGAAACTTTCAGGAATGACAGGTGAGAGCTCTTTTTCCCCTTTTATGACCACTGCTTTCAGCATTTTTGAGCCTGCAACCGCTCCCATCCCCCCCCTCCCGCTATGAATGGAATCAATCAAAAAAGAAGAAATGAGAACTTCTTTTTCTCCTGCCCTGCCTATGCAGGCTACGCTCCCCCTATCCTTCAGAGCTTCAGTGCACGCTTCTGCATTTTTTCCCCATAAGTGGTCTGCTCGGGAAATTTTTATTTTATCTCCTTTTACCTCTACAAATGAGGGATTCTTTGCTTTTCCGGTAATAACCAGGGCATCGATTTCAGCTCTCTTCAGTTCCTTTCCGAAACCTCCGCCCGCATTCCAGCTGAAGATCGTGCCTGTAAGGGGAGATTTTGATGTGATAACTGCTCCTGATGACATGGGAGCAAGACCAGAAAGCAGTCCGGAAGTAAAGATCAGGGGATTTCTCGGGCCAAGTGGATCAGCATCAGGTTCTGCAAGTTCGGTAAGCAGCTTTACCCCAAGTCCTCTGCCGCCAATGTACTTCTCGATTAATTCTTTATTAGTCCTTTTAACAGAAACGGATTGCGAGCTAAGGTCTATGTGTACTGTTTTTCCTGTCCAGTCTTTCATGCCGTATCAATCCCTTTTTATGCTTTTTTCTTCTTTCCAGGCTTCGTTTTTAAGCTTATTGCTGGTATTTAACCGTCGAAGGCGATTTTTAGTCAGAATCCATACCGTGAAATTCTTAAAAGAGCTAGTCTTTAAGAGAAATAAATCTTAGATACTATTACATGAATCTGGAGAAACCTTATATCGTTTCTGTATATGCGCTTATCCGGAATGAAAAGGGAGAGTTTCTGTTGCTCAGACGCTCGGAAAACTCCCGTACAAACCCTGGAAAATGGGACCTTCCGGGCGGAAAAGTGAACCCGGGAGAATCGCTTAAAGAGGGGGTTATACGTGAGGTCTGGGAAGAGACCGGAATTTCAATTGTTTCCGGAGATATCGCGGGGGAAGTAAACTTTGAGCTTTCGGAAAAAAAGGTCATTGCTATTGTATTTGATGGGGGATATGTTATTTCTGACGTTAAATTAAGTTATGAACATATGGAATATACCTGGATTTCTCTTGAAAATATTCTCGCAATGGAAGAGCTTCCTGATTATTTTAAATCTTTCTTCGAAAGGTTTGCCACTGAAAATAAACCGCCTTCTGATTTCCCTATTTAACCGAAAGCTGCCCTTTTGAGGCAGTTTTGTATTTTTACGAAATATTTTCATAATCTTTTTTGAGTTTTTCCGGGCTATTGAAGCCCTTCAGGATATATTCCCAGATAAATACTCATCTGTCTTCATTGAAGCATTCATTCTCAAGCTTTTTTCTTTTTCTTCGGCTATACTGCCAGCTTATTCCGAGAAACAGGAGAATTATAAGAGCTATAAGCCCTGCGGCACTTAGCAAGCCTCCGTACTTACTCAGCAATATAGGATTTATATTATCCCTCATTTCATATTGAGGGTACATTATGTCTCTTCGGTTATTGCTGTGTCCTAGACCAAGAGCATGCCCGAGCTCATGCTTTGAAATGGTAAGCATTGTTGAATCCCCATACTGACGCCATCCTTTGCCCTGATAGTTTCCAACTTCAAGGACTACGTCCACCCGGACGAAGCGATCTCCGGATACCCTTGGCCTTGCATAACCTGCTACTCCCGAAGGAGCTCCTTCGATACTTTCCAGATTTTCAACCCATCTTATGCTTATATCAGCTTCTTCGGAATTAATAATCTCAAATACAGGTGTATAGTCAAGGTTACCGTTTCCTCCTTCTTCCCAGTATTCGAGGGCTTTTTCTACCTGTCTGTAATACGTAGGGCTGTAATGAAGAGGAGTATTTTTATCATCTATATATACTGTAATTGGAGAGTGATCCCAGGGGTTATCAAGAATCTTTCCAGAACTTGCTCCTGATACTGCAGAAACTTCAGGTATAAAAATTATTAGCAATAAAAGGAAAGGCAATATTATCAGATTCTTATTGTTCCGATTAATCAATGAGCCCCCGATCAACAATTTATTTTTCCTTTAGAAATCCTGCTGTACAGGTATAAGACACAGGTTCCGCATGAATTCGATATTTAAGGTGAGTTGATTAAAATCTCATAACCCGAAAATATCTGTCTAAAAATAAGTCTTAAAGTTATAAGAACCTTGACCCGGCATTTATCTAAAGCCCATCTGAATCTCAGCTTATAGAATAATTTTTAACTTTAAGAGGATAAAAAGGCATTTTTAAAAATTAAGTTTTAAAAATTAAAATTCTAATGAGTACCAGGAGAAGTTAAATTCCGGAATTTTATCCTCTGCTTATCCACTTATTTCACATTCGCTCCGGCAATGTTACATACCTCACAGTCCGGATCGCAGCATTGTTCTTTTTCGTTGTTTTCTTCGTTATTTGTGTTATTTTTTTTGCCATTCTCATCAGGGAATTCAGAGGCAAGAGCCCTTGTACTTTCCGCAAGAACTGCAGCGTTTGATAGGGATGCTCCTATCATTATTGCAGAAAATATTTTTTCTTTCGGAATTCCTTTTCTCTTCGCTATCCTTAAATGCATTTTCAAGCAGTGTTCGCAGCGAAGGGCAGAAGCCACACCAATGGAAATTAGTTCCACGGTTTCCTGATCAAGATTTTTGAATTCTCGCATTATGGAGTTATCATAAAGGGTCTTGGGAATGAAGATCTCCGGGAGATCTTTCATAAAATTCATAATATAAGGAATTTCTCCATACTGCTCCCGGACATCATCTAGGAGCTCCGGGATGACCTTCTCGGGGTCATTTTTCAAAATTTCCACAATATCCTCAAGTTCCATAAGAAACCACCAGCATAGATTAACGTGGAAACCGGGCTAGACACCGTTTTCCTGGTCGGGCTTTACAGTTTTAAGGATAAGTGAAAGCCACAAACCCAGTAAAAATGTAAAGTGGATGATTTTTTTTTAGCTCACAGAATCCGGGTCAAATTGCAAAACCAACGTCAGACTTAGATTTGATTTTTATCAATATATAATTTTTCATTTTTGATCTGGAAATATTTGCAAGCTCGGAAAGAGTGACTCCCTCATCAAACTCCAATTTTTCTATTTTTTCATGGAATTGGTCATAAGGCAGTTTAACCCTGAGCCCATCAAGCTGAAGAGTAAGAGGGGCCGGAGAAAGCACAGTGCCGATTTCAGAAACCTGGTTTTCTATCTCCTTCATAACTCGCGCAGGAAGCACCGCAAGAGGATCTTTTGCCTGCTGTTTNNATCTCTTCTGTCCGTCTTAACCTGTGAGAAACCCTTCCTATATTACCCACGTAGAGATCTGCTCCGGAAACATCTTCAGTTTTTAGCTCAGCAGGTCCTCCGGTAACTACAATAGGTATCTCGATGCCTTCAAAAAGTTTTGGCTTCTTGTTTATAATGCAATCACTGAATGACCCAAAGGTGAAAACTGCAATATCGTGCTCATTAATCAGTTTTCTTTCATAGTCCATAGACAGGGAGACCCTTCGCCCCATTCCTCTTGCGAGCCCTATCATATTCGTGTTGGCTCCGGGGTGGCGCAGGTACTCTGCTACGTCACAGGCTGAGTGAGGAAGGTGATGAGAGGCAAGTGTGGGGGAGACAACTGCAATCTCTACGCCTGTAAGAGGCGCTTCTAACAGGATTCCAAGCAGTTCGTCAGACAATTTTTTTACAATATCAACATCTTTTGCAGGCACAAGCATTATAAGATTGACTTCAGTCCCGGTAACCACTTTCTGGATTATGTAGCCTCCAAGGTCTTCCATCAGTTCGATTAAAAGCCCGTGCTTATGGACTCCACCGGTATAGAGATAGGGTAGGAGTACGTCCATCTTATTTTTCCCCTCCTTCCATCAATTTGTCGAGCATTGCTCCTGCTTCTTCAATCCATTCACGTTTCAATGCCTCTTCGGATGCTACGAAAACAAAACGGTTGCCCTTGTACAAGTGGTAGCGAACTCTGAAACCTTCCGGAGTTACCCGGATCGCAAAGTCCACAAGGTTTTCGTGAAGCCTGTGTCTGGGGTCTGCGACCACCATTTCTCTAATAAAATCAGCCTCTTCTGCAGGCTTATCCGTACTTATGGTTACGGTCCAGCGGTCCGGCTGGCTGATGTTTGCTTTTCCGTAACGTTCCCAGAGCTTTACGAGCAGTTCCGGGATATACTGCTCTTTTTTGATCGAGATTACTACTTCACCGGCAACAGGCTTTACTTCCACATCGGCAATATCAATTGTCGTGACCTTGGTGCCTACGTCCCTCAGGATGAGAGCCATCTGAAAAAGGGAATCTTCGGGTCTGAGCACTACCTTGATCCTTCCTATTGCAGGGGCAAGCTTGAGACTTGCAAGGTTGTCCTCTATAATCTTCCTGTAAAACTCCTGCTCCGAATCAATTGCAGACTCGACAACAAAGGTCTCAAGCGAATCCATTGGACCTCACTCCTCCACGTAGCCGGAAGCAAGAAGAGCTGCCCCTACCGCACCTATAAGGTGGGAATTTTCGGGTACAAGGACATCAATCTTGAGAAGCTTTCCAAGAGCTTTTGGGACCCCTTCGATCAGGGAAGAACCCCCCACAAGAATAAGCGGTTCTTTTACATCCACTTCCTGCAACTGCTGCTCATAAATCTGTTCCACTACACTGTAACAGGCAGCAGCTGCCACATCTTCAGGAGTAGCCCCTCTGGCAAGGGAGTTAACAAGGGATTGAATTCCGAAGACTATACAGTAGCTGTTCATGGATACATTTTCATGCATGCCTTTGACCGCAAGAGCTCCGAGTTCGGTAATATCCACACCAAGACGCTTTGAGATCATTTCAAAGAAACGCCCCGAAGCTCCGGCACAGATCCCACCCATTGTAAACATTCCGGGAATTCCGTCTTCAACCGAGATTGCCTTGTTATCCATCCCGCCTATATCGATAACCGTTGCAGGTCCTTTCTGCCTGTCAGCAAGATAGACCGCACCTTTTGAGTTGACAGTAATTTCTTCCTGGATAAGCTGGGCTTTGAAATGGTTTCCGATAAGGAATCGTCCGTATCCGGTTGTGCCCAGAGCCTGAACTTCTTCCCTTGAGATCCCGGCTTCTTTAAGAGCTTGAGAATACGCTTCTTCGGCGCTTTCAAGGACTTTCGTCGTAGGAACCCAGCCCTTGCCTATTATTTTATTGTCCTTCATTACTACCGCTTTTGTGGTTGTCGACCCCGAGTCTATTCCTGCGGTTATTCCTTTCTGGATTTCTCTTGTAAGAAGGTGCCTGCGCCTGACAATTGTGGTCAGGGCTTCCAGGCGGGTAAGAAGAGTACCTGCAGTGGTGCTCTCGGTAAAAGAATAGCTGATTACCGGAATATTCGAATGCCTGTGGATGTACCTTCTGACCTCATTTCGTACAATAGCTCCTTCAGCACAGCGGAAGCAGGTAGTAATAAAGACTCCATCCACATTGGTTGTGCCCTCAACAACAGCCTTTGCCCGTGCCATCATAAGCCTCAGGTCTCCACTTGCAACCTCAAGCCCGAATTCCTTGCCTATGGTATCTATGGATGCAACATCAATCTCAGGGAAAACAAATTTTGCATTCACTTTGGCTGCTGCTTCATCAAACTCAGGCTGGACGCCTGCATATTCGGAGCCGCAGGATACCAGCGCAATTTTGACAACTCCAGAATCTTCAGCGCTCATTTCTTATCCTCCTCTTCTGCTGATTTCTCCTCATGTGCCTCTTTACCTTCTTCAGATTCTTCTTTAGGCAATGATTTCAGGAATTCTGCGATTTTGTTTACAAAATCACGGGCTTCCTCATCAGATTCCGGATATTTTACTTCAAGTATGGGGACATTTTTTGAGCGGATCAAATACTTCATTAATTCATTAGTTCGGTTACAACCAACGCAGCCAAAATTCGTGGGCGGATTTTCAACTATAATTGCAGCTTCTGTCTGTTCTATGAGCGGACCTATGAGTGACATCCTCCCTCTTACTCCAGCCGGTACCTCAATTGCAGCATATTTAAGGCCCATTTTGGGGTCTTCGGAAGTGATGTTGATAGGTGGAGAATCCAGGCTAATGTTTGTGACTTTTTCTCGTATCTGGCTCATCATGGTAAGGGGTTTGTGCCCGAAACGCTCAACCAGGTCAGAAAGAATAAGACTATTTATGGGGTAAATGAAAACCTTTGCCAAAAAATTCACCTCGAAAGTTCAGATTCAATAATTTTTTCAAGTTCCGAGACTTTAAGCCTGCATTTCTCCTTTGACTTCGTTTTTAAACATTCATCTGCTTCCAGTTCGTCGAGTGCAGCCCCTATAGCGGGGAGCATTTCAACTTCTTCTCTCAGGAAGTGGAACCCAGGCCTCGGACCTCCCCCCCTGCTTGCCCGGCAGCGTCTCTCATCGCCTGCAGGGAATCCCCTATCTTTTACAAAAATATGATTTTTATCCATCTGCCGGATATCTTCAACTACTGCGTCTACTTCTTCTTTGGGACCTGTTACAATCAGTCCGAAGCAGGTCTCCTTAACCGTGACCGGAAACTCTGATTCGTAAATCTTCATGGCTGCATCAGCAGGCAGCACTTTGTCCGAACTGATTACAATGTATTTTGTAATCTCTTCCTTTTTTGTCTCTGTCATTTCTGTCTCTCCTCAGCCTCGGGAGACTTCACCTGCAATAAATCCGAATGCCTGAATTCGCTCAAGTATCAGATACTTACTTCTTTTATGTTATTTTATTATTGCATTACTTGTCTAATTATGTGGCCATTTTTATATTTTGACAATTATCTTTTATCTTCATTCCCGTTTTCCTTATTATAAGTTTTTCTGTGTGAAACTTCACTTATGTATATCGCATCCCCTTCCTTTATGCCCCTGAGTCTCTCAGGCTCCACTATCCTGCCGATAATGTTCGTCGAAGTGAATTTTTCCCCGGTAGGGCCGAAAAGGTCGTCGTCTACAAGTCTGACTCCTATAGTCCCCATCCTCTTTGCTGCCTGGTTTGTGATTCCAATTTCTCCCGCCAGTACCTTTTTGGAAGGCGTATTTTCCGGAAGGATTTCTTTGTACTTCACAACTTCTTCTTCAGTTTTGAAAAGGTAAGTTGTTTCATATATCATATAAACAGGAAGCTTTCCGACGGTCTTTGTCTTGAGTCCGAGAGAGTGGCGGAAAAAGTCTACGGATTTAGGAGCCCTCTCCTCATAAAGCTCAACCTCAATGAGTTTTGACCTGGGCACTGCGTGGGCAGTAACCTTTGCCTCTCCGAGAATTTCCAGGGTTGTTGGCGGATCCTGCCTGACAATTACTGCATCTTCCTCTTTGTACCCTTCCCTTACCAGTTCTATTCCTATGGAGGTAAGCACAGGTTCTACCTCTTCAAAGCTGTGTCCTAGCAGGACTATCTGAGGAGGAAGGCTTTCTAATGACAGTTTTTGTCCTTTCTCTGCAAGTTTGATAAGTTCGAGACCTTTCGTTACCTGCCCTACAACAGAATGTACCAGGCTTGAGGGCCGCTCCTCTCTGGAGATATAAGTCCTGCCTGTCCCGTATCCCACTGTCCTAACCGAAATTGCGCCTTCCTTTCTTTGTTCAAAATTCTCGTAAGGAACAGGCACTTCTCTAAGGCTGTTGTCAGAAATAAACGAACTGGTAACTACATCCACTTTGAGAGTTCCTTCACGGGTCAGCGAATAAAAGTGTTCTGCCCCCACTGGAGCATTTCTTGAAAGCTCTACTTCAAAATAAGTAAATACGCTATCCCCATTTTCAAGAGGAGTTGAAAGGTTAGTGGTGCATACTTTCTCTGCAATCTGTTCCCATTCTATAACCGGTTCTATGCTCAGGATGGAATCTTCTCTTGAAAGTTTGGAAATAATTTTTCTCCCGGTTATAATCGTCGCAAAAGCGCCTTCCTGGGGAGACCCGTATTCTGCAGTATGCTTTTTTCTTGAAAAGATAAGATGAGTATTATGGGGGTCAAACCCACCTGCCCCAAAAAGGATGTCAAAAGCTTCAAAGCTTCCTTTTTCACGCGAAGGTTTTATGTCGGCTTCAAAAGGCCCGAAAGCCAGGGCTTCGGTACTCGCCCAATGGATATTCTTTCCTTCGTACTCTTTATAATGTTCTGCCCATAATTTCCCGGAAAGTGATTCAGGGTCCTTAATCTCTATCCTCAGCTCCCCTCTGGGTGTATTGATAGCGTATTCGGTGATCTTTTCCGTTCTCTTCTCGGCAGCTTTCTTAAGAATTCCAATCGCTGCACCGGCTATGTAGGGGGCTCTGGAAACATTAAGGGCGTCTCCAAGGGTAGAGCCTGCGGGCAGAGCATAAACTTGCCCGTTCACCTCTACGCTGATCTCATTACTCGTAATCGGCACCTCATTTTAGTATTTTTCCATACTAAGAGGTGGCAGCATATTTATATTTCTTCTGCAGCTTGGATCTTCTCTTCTTCAGTGAGCTGAGCAAGCACGGCTTTTGGTTTCCCTACGTCTACGATCTTTCCGTTGCGCATAAGTGCGACACGGTCGCAAATTTCATTTACAAAATCCATATCATGGGAGACGACTACAAAAGTCTCTCCTATTTCTTCTCTGGCTTTAAGGATGGAATTTGTTACTGCAATTTTTGTGATAGGGTCCATTGTCCCTGTTGGCTCGTCCATGATGACTATTCTTGGCTCTTTGATCAGAACCTGTGCAAGTGCAATCCTATGCCGCTCCCCTTCACTCATTTCATCGGTCATTTTAGGTAAAATAGCTTTTGCCTTGTCCTCGTCAAACCCGGCAGCCTTGAGAGTCATTACGGCTTTTCTAACTCCCAGCTCAAAAGGAAGGTCCAGGCTGATAGATTCTGTGAGGTTGTCTATTACAGAACTATGGGTATAAAGCCCGTATTCCTGATGAAGGAATCCCATATACTTTGTTGCTCTGCCTTTGTTTTCAACCCCAAGTTTCGTCATATCTACCCATTCGTCCCCTACACGGACCTCGACTTCTCCTGATGTGGGCGGTAAAATTCCCATGAGGATTTTTGAGGTTGTTGTCTTGCCTGCTCCGCTTACCCCGACAAGTCCGAAGATTTCTCCTTCCTTTACGTCAAAAGAGATTTCATCCACTGCCCTTACAACGCCCCTATCCACAGATATGTAGCGCTTTGACAGGTTTCTTACACGGATAATAGGTTCCCCCACAAGCGCGTTCTTCTCATGTCTGACCATGGACGCGCTTTGCATGAAGATTGCTGAAACCTCAAGCGGGTTTCCTTCCTGAATTACTTCTCCGTTTTCAAGCAGAATTGCCTTATCTGCCAGTTTTTCTATTACCTCGGGCCAGTGAGAAGTAAGTACCATGCTCATATTGTAGCTCTTAACGGCTTTTATGATAGCGTCATGGACCAGCTTTGCAGTCATGGGGTCAAGAGTGCCGGTTGGTTCGTCGGCTAAGAGTAAGAGAGGATTTCTCACAAGCTGTCTTGCAAGCACAACCCTCTGTTTTTCTCCTCCGGACAGCTCTCTTGCCACATGCATCATGCGGTGACTCAGGTTTACCTCTTCAAGGAGTTCGACCGCCTTTTTCATGGCGTCGTTTCCTTTATACCCTATTTCATTCAGGGAATTTATTACGTTTACCAGAACTCTTTCGTCCCCGTAAAGGGCAAAGGTTCTCTGGAGCATAATTGCAATGCGTTTGGTGATATCTTTCCTTACAGGGTCGTAAAGAGAAAGTTTTATGAAATCAGCTTCAAATTCATAAAGCGTTTCTCCGCAAACAGGGCATTTCTGGCCTACCCTGCTAGGGCGTTCTATGTATCCGCATTTCTCACAGCGGGCCAGATGGTAGATTACTTCGCCTGAGATATTCTCAAAAGACTCGGTCCCGCGCAATACATGCATCAGGATTGTTTTCCCTGATCCGCTTTTTCCCAGAATGCCAACGACTTCCCCTTCGTTGATGCTTAAATTTACATTTTTCAGGGCTTTGAGACCGTCGAAGTCTACAGTTAGGTTTTTAACTTCAATAAATACTGGCATGCATTTTCCTCCGCAAATTACGAGCTGCAAATAAATTTTGGTGGCTTTCTCCCGCCTGCCTGGGTATCGCTCAAGAGTGAAAAGTAATTATTTCAAAGTGGAATTTTGCATTAACATAAGCAATAAATTTCACACATATGGGCAACAAGTAGATAAGAATAAACATTACATAAACATAACGCATTATTTTGTCACTGTGAACATCCATAACCAACATCAGTTGGCAAGTTCGCTGATTTCTCGTTATTTATATTCCTTTTATCACATCCACGACCTTTATTATGTCATCGAGAACTATATCTGCTGCTTTTCTGAGTTCTTCGGGTCTCTTATCCCCCTGCTGGACTGTCATTACCCCTATATCTGCTGCCCTGAGTGCGAGAATATCGTTAATCCCGTCCCCTACCATAACTACTTTTTCATACTTGCTTTTGAGTTCAAGCACAACTTTTTCCTTCATAAACGGGTCTGCAAAGGCAAATACTCTTTCCAGGGGAATATTTATTAACGCTGCAAGTTGTGTGAGGGCGGACATTCTATCCCCTGATGCTATATAAACGTCAACTTCCATGGCCTGCAGAATCTGGACGGTCTGAAGTGTCTTACTGAATACCTGCCCTCCCGTGCTGAGCACATATGGTATTCTCTTTGCTTCCGAATCTACTATTAGACCTGCCGCAAGATAAATGCTGTCAGGGCAGCGGACTGTAACTGCTTTGAGTACATCCTGTACATCTCCCATAAGAAGGGAGGCCTCTCTTATGATTTCACATGCAATCTCCGGTGTGAACTGTCCTTTTGAACAGCTTATGCCTATTGAGACGCTGTATCCCTTTATAAACTCAAATAAAGACATATCTCTGCTCGAGTGCAGGATTATTTCTTTTTCCGTATTAAGAGCTACAAGGCCGCAGCCGTTTTTCTTTGCAACAATGGCAGTGCTCTCTATATTTTCGAAAATACTCCCCGTTATGGGGTCTTTTGCAACTCTGTACATATGTAGAAGAGTTCCGGCACTGTCAAAGACCACTGCAATTCTTCTGGCCATGTCAAATGATTTATCTATAAAATAAAAAAATCTTTTTGAAAACAGAGAAAAACAGCCGGAAAAAGTAAATTTATAAAAATAAATGAAGTTGTGAACTAAATTTCTAATTATAATCCCTTACAAAATTGAGGCTCCAGAAAGCAGGACCCCTGCAAAAAAACCGAGAATTGCTCCCGAATTCAGGAAAGGCAGCCCTGCCTGAGGATTTCCTCTCATTACCAGGATAGACAGAAGTATATGTCCTGCAAGAGTCCCCAGCATTGCCCCGAGTACAGGGTATGAAAGTCCTCCGTTTTCCATGAATACGTTTGCGGAAACAACCAGCAAAGTAGGCATTACCGCATCTCCGAGACCCATGAAAAAGGCTTCACGCTTTTCTCCTGCTTTAAAACTTTCTTTCACGAACGAATAGTCCCGATTCTTTGGAATTATAAACAGAATCGGAAGCTTAAGGTCCATTACACCTTCGGCCATGGTTATCATGTGTTTTGTCTTATATACCGAAATAGCATCGTAAACTGCAAGCAGAACCAGCAGGACTATTACAGGGATTACGGAAAGCGAAATCCCTATCAGGGCACTGACTCCGGCTGCTATGCATACTCCAAGAATATCGATTATATACCATTCCGGGTACTTGTAAAGCAAGACAGTCAACCCTACAGAAAGCAGAATCGATATTATGTCTTCAAGCCCTGCAAGAGAAGGGACCAGTGTGAGAAGTGCGAAAAATACATAGTATAAGGTACTAACTATAGCGAAGTATATTAGTAAACTGACAATCCATTTCATGTTTTTCTTTATTGCTATCAGGACAAAAAGAGTAAAAACCAGGATCATTACGATATAATAAATTGAATTGGAAATCTGAGTGGGGTCTTCAAAAGCCTGCATTTCGCTCGTTTCCATTGGCGTTGACAATAAGAGGGAAAGGGCCTGCACTATCAGGATCAGTCCTGCCATGGAAAGAATTGGTAAATAATCTTTGAATGAATGTTCGCTAGAACTCAAGTACTAAACTCCTTATTTCTTGACACTATCCCTTTTCTATTCCTTTATATATTTACTCTATCTTCTGTCTTCAATTTTTATGCCCTCTTATCTATGATCCGTTTTTGCCAATTATCTGCCTTCTCCATATTTTTTTCCAGAAATCTTGATGGACCTGTTATTTTCCAAATTTTTTGTTTTACGAATAATTCTCCTGCTTTCGTAAAATTGACTTCAGGGTTGCGTAATTCCGTTTCGGGTTTCTTCTGGGCTTTTGACAGTATCCTCCAAAAACAGATTCGAGATAATAGATACATAAATAGTTTGTGCAAAAAATTATATAGAATAACTGTGTAAAAAATAACCAATAATAGAAAAATAATAAATATAGAAATTCGCTC
>DUIO01000339.1 GCA_013330315.1 Methanosarcina sp.
GAATAGGGACTCAAAACTCTACCGTCTACTTCTTAACTGATTTTCATTTATCTTGTCCCGGTTTGCACTTTTTTGCTTCATATACACTTTTTTGTCATAGAACTAGAGAGCTCTTATGGACTCTTATACTCCATTTACTCTTCATACTTTTTTCACCTTATATTCATAAATTTAAAGACGTCTCAAGCTCAAAAAATTATCAGAATAGATAATTTCAGAAATCCCTTTTAAGCTCAATTATTCCTTCTAATTGGTCAACGAGGATATTTAAAAGCTGCAAATCAGGTATATCTGAGCTTTCAAAATTGATATTTTCTGGAATGCCAAATCCATTATCTGGGACGGTAAAGATATATCCAGCACAATTCTAAGCAAGATCCTCCTTATCATCGACCCGTTTATCTTCAAAGAGTTTAATCTGGATATTTCTTTTTTTATTACCCGGGAATTTTTGATTCAACTTTCTAATTTCTAATTATACTTTATAAACATGGGATAAAATCGATTAATATTAAATTTATTAATGAGGATACGGAAATTATTATCCTTATCGAAAATAAGCCTGAAGACATCGAATAACTTCTCAGTCCAGGCTTAAACAAACTCACTCAAGGGCCATACTTTTTTAATATGTTATTTATTATACAATGGATAACTCATATTTTCTGCCTGTACCTCAATTCCTTGAACTTTATTCTGAATTCGGTACCATTATCTGTGTTAAGTTCAATACTGCCTTCAATCTGGTCCACAAGGGTAATTACAAGCTGCAAACCCAGTGAATCGGTTTCTTTGAAGTCAATATCTTCAGGGAAGCCTTTGCCATTATCCCTGACAATAAGTGAAAAGCAATTTTCGCCCTCATATTTTTTGAGGCAGATGCAGATTTCACCATTTTCTATTTCAGAGAAAGCGTGCTTTAGAGAATTTGAGACAAGCTCGTTAATAATAATGCCCAGAGGGACAGCCGTATCCATTCCAAGGAAAACATTATCAACATCAAGTTTGAGACTGATGTTTCTGCCGCCTACGGAATAAGCCCCAAAAAGATAACTTGCAAGGTTCTGGATATAGTCTGCAAAGTCCACGCTTATCATATCTTCTGACTGATATAGCTTTTCATGAACAAGAGCCATTGACTTGACTCTGTTCTGGCTATCCCTGAATGCTTCTATTACTTCTTTGTCGTTGAAATTCCCGGACTCGAGATAAAGTAAAGTTGAGATTACCTGAAGGTTATTTTTGATTCTGTGGTGGATTTCTTTTTTGCGGATTTCTTCCATCTGCAAAAGGGCTTCTTCGGCTTTCTTGTGTTCGGTAATGTCAAGGATAATTCCCTGAAGGTGAATCTCGCCTTTTTTATCCCGCTGGATAAAGGTCCTTTCGTCTACCCAGCGTATTTCCCCGGACTTGGTAAAAATCCGGTACTCAGAAGTATAGAGATCACAACCTGAATTCACATTCTTTGCAAGCTCTTCACGCATATTTTTGAGGTCTTCCTGGTGGACGATGTCTTCATAAAAAATCCTCTTTGAAGTAAACTCTTCTACTTCATACCCTAACCGCGCAATATTTTCCGAAACAAATTTTGCAGGCCAGCCAGGTTCATATTCCCATAAGAATACAATTACCGGACTATTGTTAATGACCCGCTCCATTTCTTCTTTGAGCTTGTTAGAATGCTCCAGTTCCATTGCATAGTCCATCAAAACCTTTTTTGCTTCCCTGCGCTGCGCGGTAACAAGGTCAAGAGCCATGCGGGTCTCTTCAATCCCATCCGTAAGGAGCTTGAAGTCACCCTGCCCATGCACAAGGATCTCTCGCTTGAAATCGTTGTTCTGGAAAGCTGTAAGGACGGCATTGGAGTCATCAATAATCATGTTGAGGGTCTCGGAAAACTTGTCAAGTGTGTCTCCAAGCTCCCTGAACTCGCCCTGCACGTCCACCCTGACTCTTTCCTTTAACTCTCCTTTTGCAAGGGCATTGGTCACCCTGATGGTTTCCCTGATGGGGACAACTACAGCCTTGAGAATCTCATTTAACCCGACAGGAATTTCCTGAAAGTCAATCTCCACATCGGTATTTGCTCTCACGTCCAGTTTCCCTTTAATAGCTTCCTGTGCAATATTCTTAAAATCATCAACGATATCATCAATAGGTCTTGTAATGGACCTTGCAATCATATAAGCAAGGGCAGCCATAAACAGGATTGATATTGCGGATATGATAAGGAGCCGGTCCCTGAGNNTAGTAGAACATGATTACAGTTTCAGCTGTGGAAGGATCCTTAATTTCAATATGCCCTCCAATTCCCTGCCTGATATCAGCTGCGGCATCTTTTATTTCTTCAACGTTAAAATCAGAGAGGCTTTTCTTCCCAATCCAGTCTTTCTGCGTAGGATGGGAGAGAAAAACGCCTGTATTGCTTACCATAAAAGCATACCCGGTATCGAAAGTCCGGATACTGCTGGCAACCTCGTCCACATACTCAAGCGGGACGTCCACACCGGCAATCCCTGCAAACTCTCCATCTTTAAAAATTGGAGAGTCGTAACTTACCATAAATACCCCTTCGTAAAAATAAGGCTCAGTCAGGATATCTTTGCCACTTGCTTTTGGTAGCTGGTAGTAATCGGAGGTATCGTAGTGAACAAGAGGCTCAATTGTCATCGTACCTTCAATTTTGTTACAGTAAGGGACAAACCTGCCTGTTGCATCATGTCCGTAAGCATTAACATATTCCCTATCTTTTCCGTCAAAAGCATTTGGCTCATAACCCAGATAGACGCCAATTAATTGAGGGTTCTCTTCGAGGATTCTCTCAAGAATATCTGTTGCTTCTTCTCTGTCAGCTGCATCATATTCGGACATAGTAAGGGCAAGCGTCCTTGCAACAGCCTGATTTGCTTCCATCTGGGCATCAAACTGATTTGCATAGTTGGCTGCCATCTCGATAGACTTTTCATAGGCAAGTTTCTCTTCCTGAGAGGTTACGGTCCCTATTATAACAGCTGTAGATACGGCAAGGATAAGAAAAACTCCTACTACAATAAAGATAACCAGTTTTGGCTTCAGGGGGACATTTTTAAACCTCATATTACTGGACTCCCGTATCAGGGTTCATGGGAAAGATTCGAAATGGACTGTAACCGGTTGCGTTTAAAAAAACCGGGGGTGTTGAGCGGTCAGAGAATACCGGATAAAAGGTACCGGGGAATTAAATATCTGTAATTAAATACCTGTAATTAAATACCTGTAATTTTCCTGGCTGATTTCCTGTAGTGTGTAAAAAGCTCCCTGCCCCATCGAAGCGCACTTGCATCGAAACTCATGACCTTTCTGTGGTCATATTTTCCATGCCTGTCAAAAAGGCAGAGGTACATAAAGCGGTCCGTGACAGCAATGGTAGGAATTTTCAGGTTTTCTTCACAGACCACTAAAGTTGTTTTTTCAGAAGCAATAAGAGAACTAAGTTCTTCAGGAGATTCGTTTTTCAGCCTTTCGAATACTGATTCCGTCAGCACGAGCTCAATTTCAGTTTCGCCTTTTGCAAGCTTCGAATAAAGAGAAGGGTAAAGAGGGTGATAATAAGAAAGTGAACTCAGGATACATCTGGATTTTGTAAGATTTTCCGTAAACTCTCTTGGAAGATCAAAAAGGTGGTTCAGGTCAGGTTCGATTACCATGCATTCCCCAAGCTCGCCAAGACGCATAAACAGCTCATGAGGTATTGCACTCGTATCCCGGCTTGCCCAGTATTCTTTATTTTCCTCGATAACCTCAAGGGTGTTCAAAAGAGGGAGCATATTCCCTACAACCAGTTTCCCAATTTCGGAAAGCTCGTAAGTGTCCTCTTTCTGGAGGATTAGTCNNTGCTTTTTCAGGATCTTGATCTGGGGCATCATTGCTTTAGAATTCACATTGAGAGAGGTCTTAATCTGCTCGATGTCCCTTGGTCCTTCCATAAGCAAAAGAAGGAGGTTTTTTCTTTTTTCAGAAAGCCAGATGGTATCGCATAGAGAGGTGCTCATTGATATTTCCTTATATAAATAAACTTTTATTAATATGTTATGTTTTTGCAGTTAATCCGAAGATAAAGTAAGGCAATAAAGAGAATTATTTCTATAATCCAGAAGTATTTTAATCCATTCAAAAATTTAACAGCATCAAAAAATCCTGCGTTATGGGGATCTCCTTTTCACTCTTTCCTTTACATGAGAGTTTTGACAGAACATTACGGGTTGGGCTAAATATTATTGAAACTATAAAAGTAATCAGGCACAGGAAATAAGAACCATTCGGTCAGTAAAATTCTCTCGAAGGATTTACTGGCTTACTTAAGAGAAATTAAGCCGGTACAAAAACCGGTCAAACAATTCAAAAAATGGCAACTAAAACAGTTAGAAAATGTACAAGGTCTGAAATTAACCAGAAATTGCGTGAAAAATATCCTGTAAAAGAAGTATTGTTGCATCCTCAAAATTAGAAAAAACCTCCCCGGATAGGTGATTTAATTCAGTAAAAAACTCGATCCGGATATTAAAGTGCCTGAAAA
>DUIO01000038.1 GCA_013330315.1 Methanosarcina sp.
AGGGAAAGCATCAGAAAAGTCGTCCCTGATATTGACATCGTAGAGACGAATGCAATCCAGGGCACAGGACTCAGGTACCTGATGCGGAGAATTGCCAGTCAGCCGGAAATAGGAACGGAGGCTATCGTACTTAGAGGTGCTCCTCCTCTTGGCGTATGCACGGTATGTATTGGCAAAAAAGAGATCGGATGGAAAAACCATTTTGGGATCATTCGTCCTCTGGATATGCCTGAACCCCTGTATAGAGGTGACTGATGGTGATAAACTGGAACCCTCCTGGTAAAAACTGTGGGGCTTGCGGTTCCCAGACCTGTTCGGACTTTGTTTCCAGGCTTGAAACAGGGTCAACAGAGATAGACCTGTGTCCATTTTACAGTATTGAAAATATTTTGCGCCCGGAAAAAATCACAGACTATGAAAATCTGGCAATCCAGGCAAGAAATATCACTTATTCAGGCGTGGATGTTGTCGGAAAAGAATACGATTTCGTCCTCCTCCCGTTTCCGGGTGAGCCCTCAGCCCGCAAATACATAGTGCCCTTCAGGGCAGACCTTGTGGAAAAGTGGGACATTAAAAAGGGAGACCTTGTAACCGGCAGGCCGGCGGGTCCAGGATGTCCTGTTTACCATGCTTTGAGGGTACTCAGTGCAAATCAGGTAACGGGTGTCATTGAATGCCATACCGTAGGTCCCATGACTGCAAGAGCAGAAGAAGTTCACGATGTCCAGGCATACCATGTCCATGCCTTTGAAGGAATAGCAAGTACTGTGAGGAAACCCCCTGTATTCGGGACCCGCCAGTACTTTCTGCCCGGCAACTGCATGATAGGGCTTGCACATACTGCACTTGTAAACATGAGTTTTCAAAAACCCTCAGGACTCCATGTCCGGCTTGAGGATATAAGAATCTTATAAAAATGGCCTTAAAAACAACCAAAGAAACTGGGAAATTATGAAAACTATTGACGAGATAAATGAAAAGATCGCCAATAATGAAGCGATAATCCTGACTGCTGCCGAGCTCAAGTCCATGGTGCGTGACGGAAAAGAGGTGACTATTGATGATGTGGATGTTGTCACTACCGGGACTTTCGGAGTTATGTCAGGCACAATGGCAGTCATGATGGTGCCTGTTGCCGGGAAATGCAGCTTTGAAAGGGCAGATGCCATCTGGCTGAATGGGGTGCCTGCCCAGCCCGGCCCCTGCCCGAACGAAAANNGATTTTGCCAGGATAATTACCACAAGGCTTGCGTTTAAAAACTACCATGCACTGATTAACCCCACCCCCTCCACAATCAATACCATATTTTCCGTGACAGGTCTGACAGGTCCTTTTACGGAGACAACGGTATCAGGGTGCGGTGAAATTAACCCTCTGCAGAACGACCCCTCCCACAGGTCGATAGGCGTGGGCACAAGAGTCCTTTTAAACGGTGCACCCGGCTACATTATGGGAAAAGGGACGAGGGCAAGCCCTGATAAACCGAACGTCTCAGCCTACGCAGACATGAAAGGAATGGACCCTACCATGATGGGCGGGATGATAACTGCCCACGGTCCCGAATGCCTTACCTCTCTTGCAGTCCCTATACCTGTCCTTGATGAAGAGATCCTTTCGGGACTAAAAATCCTGGACCGGAATGTCCCGTTACCCGTATCAGACATAAACGGGCGTAATGCACATTCAAAAGTAAACTACGGGCATATCTGGGGAGAAAATACTGATAAAGTTATCCGCGTTGATAAAGAAAAGTGCCTGCACCACCCGGACTGTGCCGCAGTGCGCACATGCCCCACGGAAGCGATCTCAAATAATTTCGACATCAATAGAAACCTCTGTATCAACTGTGGGACATGTACTCTCCAGTGCCCTGAAGGCGTATTCCGCGCAAGGCTCGGGTCTATAGAGATAGCTGAAGGTACCATCCCCGTATCATTGAGGCAATCAGACAGGGCAAGGGGAGAAAGGCTCTGTACGATGTTTAAGAACCGTATCCTTAAGCAGGAGTTCGTGCCTACGAAGATGCTTGAACCTCTCTGATGAGGGGTTCTTTGCTTCCTTTAGCCATTCTGATAAAGGCTTTCAATTTTAGTTTGGTCCGGTATTTTGATCCGGCACGCCGGTTTGATTCTGCTTCCAATATTATCAGATACAAATAAGAAGAATAGAATTAATTCTATATTGGGGGATTATTATGGACGAAGAATCGATATACTCAGCCGGTATCTGGTCTGTTAAAGCTGGCAGGGAAGAGGAGTTTCTAAAAACCTGGACGGATTTCGCCAACTGGACGATAAAGAACCAGAAAGGCAGCCGCAGCGTTATTATGCTACAAAATCTGGAGCAGAAGAATTTATTTATGTCCTTCGGTCCGTGGGATAATCTGGAAAGTTTGCAGGAATGGCGGCAGCGGCCTGAATTTCAAACTGCGTTTACGAAACTCAAAGAGCTCTGTGACGAGATAAAACCCAACACCATGAGAAGTGTGGCTAATATTTCTCCTGAGACTATCGAAAAATGATAATTTACTCCAGTTCAATATTTTTTAAAACCGATGTTTTTTTTAAATTTTGTACGGCCCTGGTATGGCTTTGCACAATTCTTCCTGTTCTTCTCACTCATATTGCGGTTTTTTGCTTCCGGGACAAAAAGTATTTTACCAATAAATGTCCTTTTCGAATATTCACAATTGTGAATTCTGCCCGGAAGTTCAAAACTTTTTGAACTCGCAGAACGAAACTGTCCTATCAGGCGGTCAGTATCAAATAAATGGGCGGCATATATCCATGCAAAGACAAAATGTACGCGAAGAGCTAATAAGAAAGCTTGCAGGAATGGAACACCTGCTTATTGCATATTCAGGGGGCATAGACAGNNCTCCTCGATGCCCCTATTGTTCCGAGAAGAGGTATTGATGATGCGGTAGGAAATGCGCACCAGCTGGGTTTATCCTGTGAGGTAATGCCTTTTCCTGTAATGGAAAATGAAGTATTCAGAAAAAACAACCCTGACCGCTGTTATATCTGCAAAAAATTATCCGCCGGGATGCTCCGAAATCGGGCTGAAAAACTCGGGATTTCCAATATCGCGGACGGTATCAATGCTTCTGACCTTAACGAATACCGCCCTGGGCTTAAAGCAGGCAGCGAAGAGGGGATTATCCACCCCTTTCTTTTATCAGGAGTCCGGAAGGCGGAAATAAGGCAGATGGCTCAGGACTGCGGGCTTGATATCTGGAACAAACCTTCCTCCTCGTGCCTTGCATCCAGGATACCTTATGGGGAAGAAATTACGACNNGATGCACGGCAAAATTGCACGGATCGAATTGCTGCCTGGAGAATTTGAAAGGGCAATAGGCATTCGGCAAAAAGTCGTGGACGTGCTGGAAAGCTTCGGCTTTTCTTATGTTACACTTGACCTTAAAGGATACAGAAGCGGTAGCATGGATGAAGTATTATGAACATTGAAGATTGCCTGGCTGACTTTCCGATTACTCAGCACCTTCATTACATGGACAGCGCTGCAACCAGCCTTATTCCTGAGCCTGTCATAGCTTCGATGAATGAATACGACAGGCAGTATCGGGCAAATGTGGGGAGGGGAATGCACAGGCTTGCAAGGGTTGCAACGCAGAGGTACCAGGACGCACACGATACTGTCAGCAGCTTCATTGGCGGGAAGGGAGGCACGACGGTCTTTACCAGAAATACTACGGAAGCTGTCAATACGGTTGCAGCCGGACTGGACTGGCANNTCACTCTAACCTGCTTCCCTGGCTCAGGCTCCGCCGGCAAGGTATTGAGGTAACTATTCTCAAGCCTGGTCCGGAAGGCATCTTTGATATCGAGACAGTTGACGAGGCGATAAATGATAATACAAAACTGGTCGCAATAAGCCATGTTTCAAATGTGCTCGGCACTGTCCAGCCTGTCCGTGGAATTGCTGCTATCTGCAAAAAGCGCGGGTCATACCTCCTGGTTGACGGTGCGCAGTCCGTTCCTCACTTTCCCGTAAATGCTCAGGATATGGGATGTGATTTCCTGTGCTTTTCAGGGCACAAAATGCTTGGGCCTACAGGTACCGGCGTGCTCTGGATGAAGGAGGAATTTATTCCCCCTTTTATGGTAGGAGGAGGCACTGTTG
Organism: Methanosarcina sp.; assembly: GCA_013330315.1. GTDB lineage: Archaea > Halobacteriota > Methanosarcinia > Methanosarcinales > Methanosarcinaceae > Methanosarcina > Methanosarcina sp8098u. The sequence continues at coordinate 4,146 of DUIO01000038.1, forward strand.
ATGATGTGGATATCGGAGACTCCACTGCCGGAGGATACATTTTAACCGGGGGCTATAAGCGCTACGAAGCCGGCACGCCTCATATATCCGGAGCAATCGGGCTGGCAAAGGCAGTTAAATATCTCGAAAACCTGGGAATTGACGCTATATTCAGGCATGAACGGAAGCTAACCGAACACCTTCTTTCAGGGCTTGCCGGAATAGATAATGTCAACGTTTATGGGCCTCAGGACATTAAAAACAGGATAGGTGTTGTTTCTTTCACCATAGATAGAATTCACCCCCATGAAGTAGCCTATTTGCTTGACGAAAGGGCAGCAATTCTTGTCCGTTCGGGAGAGCATTGCTGTATCCCGTTAATGAAGCATATGGGGCTTAAGAAAGGAACTGTGAGAGTGAGCCTTTACCTGTACAATACCCTGGAAGAAGTGGACCTCCTCATTGAAACAATTGAAGAAATTGCCCGTATGGTTTAAGGTTGTGATTCGGGGACTATAATGTAAGGATCATTGTATAAAGGAGTATGGTATAAGGATGTATAACACGGTCCCATGTATAAAATACGATAATGGGTCAATGGTCCCGTCATCGCATGAAGTCGTAATGGAAGTGCCTCTTGCAGTTTTTGTCAACGGCCGCCATGCTCTTACCGCGATGGTAAGCCCGACAATGCTTGAAGAGTTTGTAACGGGATTTTTATATACGGAGAAGATTATCCGGAAACTTGAGGACATCGACTCGCTGCGTATAGAAGAAAAAAAAGATAAAGATAAAGAAAAAGATAGTGCTCCTGCTCTCAGTGTCAGTGTCCTGACAAAAGATCCTTTTTCAATAATGCTTTCAGGAAAAACCGTCCTATCAGGATGCGGAGGCGACACTTCATATGTAGATGCTGAAAGGCTCCCGAAAATCCAATCGGACCTGGCCACTGATGTTTCAATAATAAAAAGTATTATGAAAGAAACACTGGTTTCGGACCTCCACACCAGAACAGGCGGCATACATATAGTGGGGCTTTTCGGGCAGGACGGAAAGATCTGCGTAATAGAAGATATCGGCAGGCATAACGCCCTTGACAAGGCAATAGGTTACGGGCTAAAGCACGGTGTGGACTTTTCGAGTACAGTTGTAACCTGCTCGGGAAGGCTTTCTTCGGAGATGGTAAGGAAATGCCTTATGGCAAATATCCCTGTCATCGCGTCCAGAGGTGCAACAACAACTCTTGCTATAAATATGGCAGAGCAGGCTGGCCTTACTATTGTCGGTTTTGTCCGAAGCCAGAAAATGAACATTTACACAGGCGCAGAAAGGATCAGAAATCAGGAGTAAATCCAGCTGCGAGCCTTTGTATTTTCTTATTATCATAACTCTAATCATACAGAATTTAAAATGTCTTTCGAGGAATACTAATGAAAAACCCATTAAAAACAATAAGGGAAACAAAACCTCTGGTACATCATATCACTAACTGGGTAACTATTTACGACTGTGCAAATATAACAAGGGCTTTCGGGGCACTCCCCGTTATGGCACATGCCCCTGAAGAATGTGCTGATATGACAGGGATCTCATCCGCTCTTGTCCTGAATATCGGGACTCTGACTTCCGAGATCATAGATTCCATGCTTCTCTCGGCTGCCGCTGCAAATGAAAAAAAGATCCCTGTGGTGCTCGATGCAGTAGGGGTCGGGGCTACGAAATTCNNTGTCGGGACCGGGTGTATGGCTGCTTCAATAATCGGTTCATTTGCTTCGGTAAACCCGGATTACTGTGATGCTGCCAGAGATGCTCTATGCTATTTTGGGGCTGCAGGAGAACTTGCAGCTGAAAAATCAACAGGTCCCGGAAGTTTTAAGGTTAACCTGTATGATGATGTGTTCAATCTGTCAGATGAGACAGTAGAGAAAATGATGAAAGTCGAAGAGCGGTGAGCCTGAATCGCCGTTTTCCTTAAAATACTCCTCACCGGTTTGTTTAGCCGGTTAAATACTTTCAGGCGGGTTCGGGTGAATTGTATTATTTATTCTGATCCCGCCCCCTGTCTGGCGGCTGGAGCTGCCGTCTTTGAGTAAACGTAAGTCTTAATACTGGCACTAAAAAGCTGATTAATAAAATCTTACAGATGGCGTTTGACTTCCGACAAGTTATTTTTAAACATGAGTATTATGGGCTGAAGCATAATGAACCAGAAAAACTGCAACCAGAAAATTTCTAACCAGAAGATTTCCATTCAGGAAAACCTCCGGAAAAATTCCCTTTTAAAAGAGATTGATTTCTATCTTGTAACAGACTCCAGGCTCTCGAAGAAAGGAACCCTTTCAGATGTAAAGGAAGCAGTTGAAGCCGGCTGCAAGATTATTCAATACAGGGAGAAAGATAAAAGCACGAAAGTAATGATCGATGAGGCATCCGGGATCAAGACAATCTGCAGTGATAGAACAATCTTTCTTATAAACGACAGGATAGATATTGCTCTGGCAGTCAATGCGGATGGGGTTCACATAGGCCAGGACGACATGCCGATTGAAACTGCAAGAAAACTCCTGGGTCCGGATAAGATAATCGGCCTGACTGTCCACAACGTTGCTGAAGCAATCGAAGCAGAAAAAAAGGGTGCTGATTATGTAGGCCTCGGCTCCATATTCGATACGTCTACTAAAAAGGACGCAGGAAAAGGAATAGGACCTGCCAGGATAAGAGAAGTCAAAAATGCAATAACAGTTCCCATAGTTGCTATTGGCGGAANNAGCCAATAATAACTCAGTTTGTTTATTCCGGATTAGTCAAAATCTTCTTTTCAGTTTTTCTCTTCCCGTTTCACATAGAAATTCAGCCGGACTGCCAGTTAGAGAAATACTCAGCCTAATTTCTGGAGTCCATTTTTTAGATTCACATTTGTAATGAACAGCACAAGTTTTTAATTATTATCTTATAAGACTCGATCGAACTCC
>DUIO01000272.1 GCA_013330315.1 Methanosarcina sp.
TGAGGGGGGCATATAATAAAGGTATGGTGAAGGGCTGGTTTGCCCTCTCACGGCAGCTCTGTTTGTCTGATTTTTAGAGGAAACTCAGGATCAAAGGTGTAATAAAGGTCTCAACTATAGCTGCCAGAAAGAGAAGTGGCAAAATCCAGCGAAAATAAAATTGCAGTCCTTCCTTAAATTCTTTTTTAATCTCGGTGTCTCTGCCTATGACTGCAGCAAATGCCTGATGCCCAAGCCTGAGTCCTATCCCGGCTGACAGAAAAACCATTGGCAGCTCCACTATCCCATGAGGAAGAAGAGCAAGGAATATAAAAAGCAATCCTCTTTCCTGAGCTACTATATGGGAGATTACTCCTACAATATAGCCATTAAAGGCGATAAACAATACTGGAAGAACACCAAAAGCAAGCCCCAGCACAAGAAAGAGCAGGCTTACAAAGGCGTTGTTGAGAAATATTCCAAGCATGATAAATATCGGAGGCATAGCCAGAAGGGGTGCAAACCTGGAGCTGAAACTTTCCATTAACGTGTTAGCCATATCCGGGAAATTCACTGATGAAGTATAGCCCGCAATCAGGGCCGCAAAGAATACAAAGGTAATGAAAAGGACATAAGGCCAGATGAAACGCAGGTAACCCGTAACCTCAGATGCTCTTGAGGTGTTTCTCTTTTCCGGCTGGGATTTTATCTCCCTGCTGTCAGTTAAAAAAGCGTTTTCTGCTGGAACATATGCCTTTTCCTCACCCTCCATTTCAGGAGTTTCTGTCCTGTTTTCTACGTTTTTCTCCTGTAAATCATAGCCTTCTTCTTTTTCCATTGTTTATCCCCAATAAAGACCCGATGTTTGCTTGCGGTGCCTCTATTCGGCACCGTTTCCTTTTCCTTTCAGATTCCCAGCATCATCCGGACCGTGTTCCTGGTTGCCGGAGAAAGCCCAAGAATCAGAATAACCATTTTTATAAGCATTTTCAGGTTGTTTGACTCCTCATCTTTCTCAAACTGGGTATCAAGTAAATAAAGAACCCCTATGAAGATAATTAGCTTTAATGGATACATAACTAATGCGGTATCTGTAAGTTTAATAAGATAAGAAGGAAGCACGTGCTTTTCAAAATACCCGAGTTTATCTATCCCTATATACGTTGAAGAGGCATCCAGCATATGGGCAAGCAGGATTGACAGGTTCAGAGGATCGGTAAAGATCGAGGACTTAAAGTATCGAGCGACCAGATAAAATAAAAAGGTCAGTCCTGTCCCTGCTCCGATTACAAAGACCGGCACATAAGCAGCTACAATGTTCTCAAAATACAGAAGGGTTCCGAGGTTCAGTAAGAACCATGCCAGCCCGAAGCCTGCAAATACAGGGTGATAATCCTTTACAAGCCCTGCCTTCTGCAGCCTTATTGAAAGCCACAGGCAGACTACGGTTATTCCGAAGACCAGAAAATAAATATTCGGGGTTATAAGCAAGTAGCTGAAAGGAGGGTGAAAGATGCCGGCCGGAGAATCTTCAAGCACGCGCAGGGAAGAACCTGCAAGTACGAATGGCAGGATTGAAGTAATGAACTTTGGGGTTATCTTTACTTCCAGCTTTTCAAGAAGCCTGAATATTCCGAAAATACAGATGCCCAGTACTACTGCCCAGGTAAAGGTGTTTACAAGGTTATACCCTTCATCTCCCTTTATAGGATCCAGATAATAGGTATTGATAAACTGTGAAAGTTTATCCGTTAAATAACTCATCTTATCACTCATTCAAAATGGCAATAACGTAATGCAATTAATATTTACTGTACATAGTGGAATCTGCGTGCTGGTCCGTTTATTTAAGACAAACTTATTTCCGAACTGTAAATGTGGCAATTTCAACTGATGAACGGTGTTCGGTTTAATTACAGATATTTCTTTGCCTTCCAGAGCTCATGTGAGGAAAAGCAAACATCTTATAAGAACCTCATATTATAAAGATATTATATTACTATATTTTTATAATTACTCTCTATTATTGTATCTGTTAAGAGGCAAGATTTAATAAACCTATCAATAGAGATGTAATGGGTTTAAGTAAATTCCCCTGAAGGTTCTTCGTATACTGAAATAACTCTATAACAGGCAATATTTTTGTGTGATTTACAAACTTACCTAAAATCCCGACGTAATAAGGAAAAAATAATTCAGAAAGAAACAACTCAGGAAAAAATCCAGAAAAAATGATTCTGAAAAATAATTCAGAAAAAAACAAACAATTCAGAAAAAACAATCGGCTGGCAAAAATCAGGAATACAGAAAATGGAAAAGAGAATAAAACCAGATAGGGAAAGGTATGGGTTGAACTGTCAGGAGTATCTGGGTTTTTAATATGTTTAATGATTAAGTTAATTAAGTAAGTTAATTAATAAAGTTAATAAATAAATTTAACGNNAGATATCTGCTGGTGTTAAATACCGGAGAATTATAGATATCTGTAATAACAGTCAAGATCTTAATATTAAGTAAGTAGCTTCATTTCCTGAGCTGGTAAATATGCCAGGTTTGATTGAATTGAATGTTTCAGGATTCGGCGCATTAGAATTCGGCGTGTTAAATTCGATATCAAAATTAATACCTGAACTCATTATCTCGAATCAAGGTCAAAGTTTAATATATTAAAACTCGGCAGCAAAAATTTGGTAAATAAAATAT
>DUIO01000291.1 GCA_013330315.1 Methanosarcina sp.
GCCATATCGTCACATTTGACGCATGCCCCATCCTTTGTCCAGCACATATCACATGCCGTACATCCACTGATGTTGAGTTTTGCCACTTCAATTTTATTTACTGTATGACCCTTTTCCTGTGCTCCTTTCATAAAGGCATCTGCCAGCATATCGCTATTCCCGTTCTTTCGCGGACTACCAGTAAGTATCAGTATTTTTTTATTCATCCTTAATGTCTCCAGAAAAATACTTCATCTTTTTCAGTAATTTTACTTTTCGCTTTACATATACTGCAGNNCGAGACGGGACTCGGGCGAGACAGAAATCGGGCGAGACGAAAATCGGGAAAGTGCAATTAGAGTTGAGTGCAATTAGGGTTGAGTGTAATTTGAGTAAGAGAATTATTATACCAAAAAAGAGAAGAGAAAGAAAATGACCTTTTACATAGCAGATTCAGCAGTATTTATAATGGGGAACTGCAGCGTGGATAGTTCTCTACTTATTACTGTCCCTTCGGTCGCAGACGAGTTGAAAAGCAGAGACTCACTGCTTCGTTTTGACCTTGCAAAAGAGGGAGGGCTCAGGGTAGAATGGCCGGAACCGGAAATGATAAAAGAGGTCCGGAAAAAAGCTGAACAGACTCGAGACTCAGAAGAGCTTTCAAAAACAGACCTCGAAATCCTTGCAAAAGCGCTTGAGCACAGGGAGGCAGCAATACTGCTTACGGATGATTATGCAGTCCAGAACGTCGCAGTGCAACTGGGAATTAAGGTTGAGCCGATTGCCCAGAAAAAAATAAAGGATATTCTTATCTGGCAAAAACAGTGTATTGGTTGTAAAAAAACTTTTGAGAAAGGAGATGAATGCCCGATTTGCGGCTCACCCCTGAAAAAAAAGAGGAAAAAAAGACTTAAAGGCAAGAGTTATCAGGAAAGCTGAAGAAAAAGATATAACGCTTGATAGTGTAATAATGTCTTTAACTGAGAAAAGATATACTTGAATTATAATTATTCAGGCAGTAATTCCAGGCAGTATCCTTAAGAGGAACTGCAAAATCGGCCGGAAATACCGCCAGATAAAGAAATTTCAGGTGGGAATGGAGGCATGAAGAATATAGAAGATCTCATTCAGAAAGCTGTGGAACTTCAGAACAACGGGCTTGGAACCGGCCAGATCGCCGACGAGCTTAACGTTTCAAGAGAAACGGTCACATGGCTATTAACCCGTTCAAAAAAAGAAGTAACAGCCCCCGCTCCAAAAGACATATCCGTAAACTGGAGCAGTATAGGAAAGAGTGCTACACGGCTTCACTACATCTCTCTTGCGCTTTGCGATATGGTGCTTGAGACCCTGGAAAAGACAAACGCTGAAGTAGATGTGGTTGTTGGCGTGGCAGCCAGTGGTATTCCCCTGGCAAGCATGATGGCAAACGAGCTGGGAGCAGATTTTGCCCTCTATCATTCCCGTAAAGGACACGATGTAGTCCAGCCCGGCCAGAAAGGTACCATCAGCAGGAACTTCGGAAGCGTTGCAGGTAAGAACTGTGTAATCGTCGACGACGTTATCACCACAGGTTCGACCACAATGGAAGTGATCGAGCAGTTGCGCGAAATGGACGCAAAGCCCAGAGCAGTGGTAGTTCTCGTGGACAAAAAAGGCGCAGACACAATTGCAAACGTCCCGATTCAGTCTCTGGTGAGAATAGTACGTGTCGACTGAAGCGCTGAATATAAAACAGAAGTAAATTTATTTTATTATGGGAAGCCTTTCACAGGAAAGGTTTTCCAAAAATTATACTTATATTCGTTTATTCTTTTGTTTATTCTTCAATTCATTCTTCGGTTCATTTTTTATGTTTTTGCATTAAACCTGTAAACATTTTTCATAATTTCGGTATTATTGTTTTAGATCTACCTCAGACATACATGTAGCATTTTAAACCATTATTCAAAAAAAATTGTTATTTTAAAAAAAATCGTTAATTCAAAAAAAGCTTACGAAAGAGAAAGGTTAACAGGTTTATTTAAAAGACCTGTTAATACTCGACTTCCGTGGATGCAATCTTTTCTGCAAGTCTTGAGAGCACTTCGGTTCTCATTCCTTCCACAAATTTAATGCTGCCGACAACGAGATGTCCACCCCCGCTGACTCCGGCACCTTTCATTTCTTCGCGGAGCTCCCTGACAATCCTAGGGATATTCATGAGCACGCCTTTTGAGCGAATAACAGCAAAATCCGGACCGTAGCCAATAGTGACAACGGGCTTATTCGGGTTTCTTTTGACAAGCACATCATGAACTTCTCCGGAGGTTTTGCCCGGTGGCGGGAAGGTAAATTTCTGGGCGTAGTTTTCAACGTCTATAACATTCATTATGGCGCCATTAGCCAGCTTCTGGGATTTGACGTTAAAAAGACAGGTTTCAAGCTGTTCTTTTATCATGATATTTGCCTGCTCGCAAAGCAGGGTCACCAGATTTTTATGGATTGTGTGGTCGCCCAGGTCAAGGATATCATCAATAAGGCCCTTTCCACTGCTGAATTTAAGCCAGAACTGCTCATAATCCAGAGCCAGAGCCATTTCTTTTAGCTCCTCAAGTGAATAACGATCCGAAACAAGAGAAATGTACCTTCCGGCTTCCGGGGCTTCAGAACGGTCTCCTACTGCCGAATCGGCAGGAAGGTGCTTTATTGTGTCACTGATGCTTGGATTGATCATACGGGCAACCTCAGCACAGAGCATGCCTGCAGTAACCCCGAAATCTCCTCCTACATGAGCAGGGTTGACATGCCCGATCAGGTACTGGTCAACGATATCATCCGGGTGGTGGTGGTCAATGACAAGCATATCGATGCCGTAGACGCTTGCCTGTCGCATGGCGGGTACGTCTTCTTCGGTAGACCCGTTGTCTACCTGAATTATGAGAGGCATTTTCTGTCCGTGCCTGGCATAATCTTCAAGTGCAAAAGAAATGTCCCTTGTAACATCGGCAAGCTCATAAAAGGGAGCCTTTGAAGGAGCACGTTTGTAAAAATAATACTCCGCATCCGCTCCGCCAATTTCCGTGATCAGGGGGAGAATTGCCCTCTCAATAGCGATTGCGGAAGTAATCCCGTCTGCATCTGCATGATGCCTGAGAATGATAGGTGTCGAATGGAGGATTGCCTTTTTGATCTCTTTGGCAACGTGAAGCATCCTGGGCCTGAGCTTTTCCATGATTTCGCTTTCTACTAGGAAAGGAATATCAGCAGGAGTGGCTTTCTCATCAATTACTTTCTCGACCCTTGTCTTGACAGCAACTTCTTTTTCTCCGGTCAAAAGCTTCATGCTCATGACTTCAATCTGGACCTGCTCATCTCTCGGGGTCACTTCTCCGGTAATTGAAACAATCATTCCTACATCAATATGAGGGTAAGACCTTTTTCCTGCGCTTTCAAATGCCGCGCATGGAATGAAGCCTCCTTCATCACTTATGGTAAAGATTGTCGGCCCGCTGGTCTGTTTTACCTGAATAACTTCTCCTTCTATCCGAATGAGCCTGCCTTTCATGCTGGTGTCTATCTGGGAGGAATCCTTAAGCGGAAGTTCTTTTTCAAGCTCAATGGTTTCATATTTTGAGAGAGTTTTCGGAATAAGGTCCAGTTTTCCTCCGGCTTTAATGCTTTTTACAAGGACAATTACGGCGTCTCCAGCCTCAGGCTGGACTCCGATATTACTGGAATGCATAAGCCCCCTTACATGAGGGTTCAGATCTACAAAGACTCCAAAAGAGGCAATACTGCTTACTATGCCGTGATAAAGTTTTCCTGCCTCCACATCTTTAAGGTCACAGGATTCATCCAGAGCATAAACATGCTGGGAACGTGCACAGGCATTACAAATTTCTTCGTCTGCATCCTGAGGGTTATGAATCCTTACACCGCAGACCTTGCAGGTATAGATCTTACCAAGCCCCTCACAGGCTTCACATGATCGGGTAATTTCAATGCTCCCCTTACCTTTGCATTTCTCGCATACTGCACCATTTTTCAAGAAACTGTCAATATCTTTTTCTGAAATTTTCATGAAATCAACTGATTTTGACTTGCCTTTTCCCTTGCAAAGAGGGCAGGCTTCAGTTGAAATAACTTCGTGGCCACGTCCGTGGCAATCTGGACATTCCTTACTCATTAATATCAACACCAGTGGTTCTTCCGAACCTGCGTTTTCTTAACATCAACATTTTTTGCAATTAAAGGTCTCGCTTTAAACTTTACAAATTTATAGTATTATTTATCAACCCTCAGTCTACTGATAACTGTAAAACCTTCCCCGTCCAGGAATCAGCACTTACTGACTCATGACCTCTGCTTATCTTCTTTTTTAGTTCAATATCTTGCGTATGGAAGATATAAATATTTATCAGCATGCCGCTTCTATACGGCATCTGCAGGTATCCGGAAGTTTCGGGCATTTGAAGCAGGGCTGCAGTCTTTGAATTATTTTGATACTTTAGAATTATTTCAATGATAAAGACAGCGGCTGCAATCTATTGAAAATCGGAGGGAAGGTTTGGTGTGAGGACTTATATAGATTCACAGATATTTTAGATAGACAACAGAATACAGAACTTTTAACCTATAATTACTTACTTTGTATTAATTTCTGCAAACTCCTCAAATGAAGAACACTTAATTATTATTAAACTCAATTTTGATCAATGGATAGGAGGGAATAAAATTATGGTTGATTTCGTTGGTGAATTATTGCTCCCTGTATTAATAGTTGTAATATTAATACTCTCACAATCAATAAAAATGGTTAATGAATATGAACGTGTAGTTATTTTTAGGCTCGGCCGCCTTAGTGGGGTAAAAGGACCGGGTATCTTTTTGATCATTCCTGTTATTGATAGAGCTATAAAAATTGACCTGAGAGTCGTTGCAATAGACGTCCCCAAACAGGCAGTTATTACACGGGATAACGTCACGGTTGAAGTGGATGCCGTTGTCTATTATAAGGTAGTGGAGCCAGGAGCTGCAATCACACAGGTAGAAAACTACATGTTTGCAACCTCAACCCTCTCACAGACAACACTCAGGGATGTGCTGGGCCAGATGGAACTTGACGAGCTGCTTTCGGAAAGAGAAAATATCAACAAGGATATCCAGGAATTGCTGGATGCCTATACCGATCCATGGGGGATCAAGGTTACAGGCGTAACTATCCGAGACGTATCCCTGCCTGAAACGATGAAAAGGGCAATTGCAAAGCAGGCTGAAGCCGAAAGAGAAAAGCGCGCCAGAATTATCCTTGCAGAAGGAGAATATCAGGCTGCTGAAAGGATGAAAGATGCTGCTAGCCTTTACCAGGGACTACCTACTGCTATCAAGCTAAGGGAACTTCAGACTCTTGCAGAAATTGCCAGAGAAAGAAACCTTATCGTAGTTACACAGTCTCAGACCCTTGAAACTGGCAATATAGCTGCCCTTTCCCAGGCCATATCCGGAAAGAAAGAACAGTAAAAAGCAGATTAAAAAGCCGAGACCTTAACACCTTTAAAGGCGAGAAAGGACCAGTAATTATGCACACGAAACGGGTCTTCCATCACCTTGTTATTTTCTTCCTTTGTATCACTCTTACGGCAGTTTTTGCTCTTTCTGCAGAGTCAGCTCCTGAAAATAGAGTGCTTGTGCTGGAAATAGCGGAGGCTATCACCCCTGCTTCCGACAATTTGATAACTGACGCGATAGAAAGGGTTGAGAATGGGAATTATGAAGCTCTCGTAATTAGCCTGGACACTCCGGGCGGAGGACTGGAAGAGACTCAAATAATCATAAAAACGATCGAAAATACAACCGTTCCTGTAATCGGGTTTGTGCCTGAAAGTGGGAAAGCCTGGTCTGCAGGGACCCTCATCCTTATGGGAACAGATATTGCTGCGATGGCTCCTTTTACGGTTATAGGATCAGCACAGCCAGTACAGATGTCTGCAGAGGGGACAAAACCTATAGAGGACGAGAAAATTATAAATGCTCTCGTTAAATTTTCAGTTGAAACAGCAAGAAAGCACGGAAGAAACGAAACTTTTGCAGAAGAGGTAATTACCAAAAACCGAAACCTGAACGATGAAGAAGCCCTGGAAGAAGGAGTGATCGAATTCAGAGCCTCTTCTATCTCGGATCTGCTGGCCCAGATTGACGGAGAAATAGTAAAAGGCAGAAGATTACAAACCGTAGATGCACAAATAGAGGATTACAACCCTCCTCTCCCCCTTTCCTTCCTCAGGCTTATTTCAAACCCGGTCCTTTCCTCTCTTCTCCTGACAATCGGACTTTACGGGATTATCTTCGGAATTTCAAACCCCGGAGCAGGAGCGGAGCTTTTCGGGATTATCGCAATCGTACTGGGACTTATAGGCACAGGATTTGATATTAACATAGCAGCATTCTTCCTTATCCTTGTAGGAGTAGGACTTCTTGTTTTTGAACTCCAGTCTCCGGGATTCGGAATCTTCGGGCTTGCGGGTCTCATTAGCCTGATTATAGGCAGTCTCTTCCTCGTGCCGCTCGGAAGTGAAAATATCTATACCCCCGAGTTCAGGAGGTTATTGACCCTGACAATTGTCACTCCAACAATAGTTTTCGGTCTCTTCCTTGTTTATGCAATATACAAAGTGGCCGAGACCAGAAAAAAGAAGCCTGTTATCGGAGATGTTATAGGAGATACTGCCCGAACCATAGATCCTATAAGCCCCGAGAAACATGGATTTGTCAGGTATAAAGGAGAATACTGGAAAGCCCGATCCGAAGAAGAAATAGGAGTCGATCAGGAAGTTGAAATTACTGGAAAAGAAAGAGAAATGCTCGTGGTAAAAAGAAAATGAAAGAAAAAACATAAACTTTCTTTTCTGTTTACCTTTTATTATTAAAATTGATTTTTCTGAACTAATTTTTCTG
>DUIO01000181.1 GCA_013330315.1 Methanosarcina sp.
ATATGTGGATTGGAAGGCTTGAAGTTTATACCGTGATCGTGCTCTTTACACCGGAGTTCTGGAACAAATAAACGACAATCAAGAAATAACGGCAGATAACGAGAAAAGACAGCGGAATACTGAAAGGAAGTAAAAAAATAACAAAACAGAATATAGAAAAAATAGAATAAATAAAAATAGAATATAGAATAAAATAGAATAAATAAAAAATAGAATAAGTAAAAATAGAATAAAAATGCCTGAGAAACAGGCATTATGTTTTATTTTTAATCACTTCTTTTGCTGCGTCTTTGAAAAGTATCCGAAGATCCCAGAGCAGTTTTTTATTGGCTTTGAAAAGAGCCTGGAGCAGGTCAAGAAGGCTCATTCTTTCAAACTTCACATCTTTCAATGAATAGGCAAGCGAATCAAGGTCAGAATCAGTAAGGTTGATGAAGCAGTTCTTCACGATAAGGCTCATATCGATATCGTGCCCGAGTGTGGCTCTCCACTTTTTCTCATAAGCCTCTTCAAGCTTTCCAAAAGAGACGTCTCCTGAAGATATCGCTTCGTAAGCAGCCTCTCCGGCCAGCTTGCCTGCATCCATGGCATTGAGGATCCCTCCGCCTGTAATGGGATCTGACTGGCGTGCAGCGTCCCCTATAAGCATGAGTCCGTTGGCTGAGGTCTTTTCGATGCTGCCTGACACCGGAACTCCGCCAAAAACCATCTCAACTATCCTGGCATCAGGAAACTTCTTCTGCACGAAGTCGTTCAGATAATCGACAGGTCTTGGCTTGAATTTCCCCATCTTGCTTCCAAGGATACCTATTCCCACATTGGCTTTGCCATCCCCTTTAGGGAAGACCCAGATATAGCCGCCAGGTGCAATTTCACTTCCTATGTAGAATTCGCAGTATTCCTGGTTTATTTCTGTGCCTGCAATCAGGTATTGGGCACAGGTTTCTATATCTATGGGCTTCAGGGCGGTATCGATCCCTGCCCACCTGCCTACCTTTGACTCCACTCCGTCAGCGCCTATCACTATTTTTGCACGCACTTCATGCTCCTTTCCCAGATGCATAAGTCTGGCGCCCTTTATAAAGTCATCTTCAATAATAAGACCTGTAGCTCTTGTTTTTACCCTGACTTCAGCCCCGGCTTTTGCAGCCTGTTCCGCAAGGGCACGGTCGAAGATCTTTCTTTCGAGTACATAGCCGACCTCTCCCCCGGAAATTTCCTCAGCCATCTCTATCTTTGTACCGTTCGGGGAAAAAATATAAGAACCTTTGAGGTCAGCGCAAATCCATCTCTTATCGATTTCCACATGTTTTTTAAGGTACTCTTTGTTCACGCCTTCGGCACAGCGTACAGGGTCACCTATTTCCTGTCGTTTTTCGATTAAAAGTACATCGAGCCCTTTTTCAGCTGCTGTTTTAGCAGCAATGGAACCTGCAGGACCGGCCCCTATAATTAAAACGTCATACTCGTCTTTCATTTCATTACCTCGATTGCTCCCACAGGGCAGATGCGATCACATATCCCGCATACGATACAGATACTCTCATCTACTTCAATCCAGGTCTCCACAAGTTCAAGTGCTCCCTTAGGGCAAACTCCCACACAGGCCCCACAATATCCACATTTATATCTGTTTATGTTGACGCTCACCAGCTCACCTGTCAATTTTAAAGGTAAATCATGATTTTTTAACCAGGAGATATCGCATTTCCTGCGAATAATTCAGAGTAAATAGAAAGGCTTGACAAACAATGCCGTAATATTTAAACTGAGGAAGTATGATACAACTTTTGATAATTCTTTTTGAGTTATATTCTACAGTTAATTATTTTGTCGGTAAACCTTTTCGAGTCTCTGGAATCCGCTTCCTTTACACAACTTCTTTTCAGAAAGTTGAAACTCGAATTAAGATTCATTCATCTGCGATGGTTACTCTTGAGAATACTTTCCACAATTAATGTATTTATCTAGTTTAAAGTTATTGGCTCTACCAGACCGATGTACCCGGTATAAGCTATTCTCCCGGTTACTTCCCCATAATTATATAATTATTAATACTATATCACTATAAAATATGTTTTTGCCTTTTAAGGAAAATTACTATGCCTCTTTTTTTAAGCAAACACAGGATTAAAATTTGCCTTTAGTTACTCAAAGATGGGTTTGAACCACCGGTGTAAGGACATAGTTATCTCTTAAGCAGGCATCCAGAGACTTTATTTTCGTCATTTATTTTCGAAACTCTAATCACTCCTTTTTACAATATTCTCTGCCAGGAGATCAATAAAAACCTCCATAATTTCGGGGAAGTCTCCAGCCTCAATCTCATTCCTAAAATGAATGAGAGAAAGAACTGCCTGAATAGTCTCCGCAAGGATGCGGGCTGGCTTATCAATAAGAAGGCCAGCAGCCGCCCATTCTTCAAAAAAAGGCAAAATAGTCGCCACATTGTCGCTGCATATTTTTTTAATTTCTTCTTCTGAAGACTGGGAAATTTTCAGTTCAAGCTGCTCTCTTTCAATGAAAACTTTTCTCCAGATCGGGTGGTTATCAACGATATGAAGGATATACCGAAGGTAAGCTCGGATCGCTTTATCGGGTTCAGTCCTGTATTTAAGGAAGGAATTTTCAAGTATGCTGTCCCTTAACGCTTCCTGCTCTTCTTTAAAGATTTGCAAAAAGAGATCCTCTTTGCTTTCAAAAAAGGAATAAAAAGAACTCTTTGCAATTCCCATGCCCTCAGTCAGGTCTTCAATGCCTGTTTTTTTAACCCCATATCTGGCAAAGCAGTCTTTTCCGCGGTCTATAATATTTCTTCTTATGATCTCTCTTTCTTCATCTGTAAAGGATCTCAGCGGCTCACCTCTTCCGGAGATAGCCTTCCGGGTTTCAATGATTTATCATACCTGAATTTATCCGTTCAGGAATTAAAAATCACTAATATCAACGAATAATTGATTTTTTTATTCACAGACTAATTTACCAATCGTTTATATATATTTTTTGAATGAAAAAACACAAATGAACCAATAATTTTGAGGTAGATACAGGATAAAAAAGAAAGAAAAAGAAAGACTAAGGAAAAACGGAAGATAAAAAACTAAAGAGAAGAAAAAAAGAAAGAAAAAGAAAAAAGAAAAATAGAGATAGAGA
>DUIO01000032.1:0-2823 GCA_013330315.1 Methanosarcina sp.
ACAAGACTTGTCGCAAGCAGCATAAAGCCTGTTGAACCAGTATTTAACATCTTTTCATCCCATCTATTTTTATATGATAAACTAGGAAGCCTCAAATCTCTTACCTTCTTCCTACTTTATTCTACTTAATTTTTTCTACTTTAACAAATAAAAATAAAAGTATTAAAATAAATCTCAAAAAATGATTGGCTCGGAGAGGACTGAAAAACCATTAAAAAAATAGAAAAAAAAGAGATAAAGCGAGATGGAAAATAATTAGATTGGAGAGAATTATTTCAGATTGGTTTCAGGAAATTGTATTGGTTTCAAAAGTAGGTAGAGTTCGATGTACAGTTCATGAAGCTGATTTTTTTCTATACATGAAACTAAATTAAAAATTAGAAAGGTACAGGCAAATTAACCTGTACCCAGATTTTATGGCTCAAATATTTTGGCCAAATACTTGGATCAAATATTTTTCTCAAATGTTATATGCAGCTTCACCGTGCTGTGTTTTGTCAAGTCCTATGTTTTCTTCGCTCTCACTGACCTTGAGCCCTATAGTTTTATGAAGTACAAACCCTATAGCCAGGGTGCAAACACTTGCATAGATAAGTGTGATNNATACTTGCAAATACGCCTGTAAGGATCGCACCTGTTATTCCTCCTACGCCATGGACTCCGAAAGCATCAAGGGAATCGTCATAACCGAACCTTCCTTTGAGCATTACAGCCTGGTAGCAGATAAAGCTTGTAATTGCACCGATCGGAATTGCTGCCATTGGGGTAACAAAACCTGCTGCCGGTGTTATTGCAACAAGCCCTGCCAGGATTCCTGTTGCAAAACCGAGAGCGGTTGGGCGCCCCAGATGAATCCATTCCATGGACATCCAGACAAACCCTGCAGCTGCCGGAGCTACGAGTGTTGTAATGAATGCAAGGGCTGCAATCTCATTTGCAGCAAGGGACGAACCTGCGTTGAACCCGAACCATCCGAACCATAAAAGTCCGGTCCCGAGAAGGGTAAGGGTAACGTTATGCGGTTTTATGGAATCTACTCCGTATCCCCTCCTTTTTCCGAGGAAGGTGAGGATTGCAAGGGAAGAAATACCTGATGTTACGTGGACGACCGTGCCGCCTGCAAAGTCAAGGGCTTCTCCTGTAAGGAACCCGCCTCCCCAGACCCAGTGGCAGACCGGTGCATAGACAATCAGTCCCCAGAGTGCGATAAATGCAATATATGACTTAAACTTAACACGCCCTACAATCGCTCCTGAAATCAGTGCAGGCGTAATTATCGCAAACATTCCCTGGAATGCAATAAATGCATATGTAGGGATTGTCCCTGTTACAGAATAAGGGTCAATACCCCTCAGAAATAGGTGCTCAAGACTGCCTATAAATCCGTTGCCTTCTCCAAAGGCAAGTGAGTAGCCTATTACAACCCATTCGAGAGCCATAACACCCATCGCAACAAATGAGTGCATCATGCTGCTCAGGACGTTCTTACGCTGAACAAGCCCCCCATAAAATAGTGCAAGTCCAGGGAGCATTAATAATACAAGTGCGGATGAAATTAGTACCCATACGGTATCTGCTGCTTCAATAGCCATTTCTATTCACCTCAAATAGCAGCAGGTCCGCTCTCGTCCGTGCGGATCCTTATGACATTCTCAAGAGGGAGCACGAATATCTTGCCGCTTCCTATGCTTTCTTCACTGCCCTTTGCCCCTCTCTTTATTGCTTCAATCGTTGGCTGCAGGAATTCATCGTTTACTGCAATTTCAAGTTTGATTTTCTCAAGAAGGTCTGCCTCAAACTCCATTGCTCTGTAGATTTCCAGATGTCCTTTTTGCGCACCATAACCAGAAACTGACGAGGCTGTCAATCTGTTGACCTCTACCTTTTGAAGCTCTCGTTTGACCGCATCCAGTCTTTCCGGCCTTATAATAGCAATTACGTACTTCATCGCGACCACCAACAGGTATCCTCTATCCTATTTGATACTATTTAACCATATCTAATTTGGTGAGAAATATTTTTACAGTTTAAGTAAAACCTTTCAAAGTGCTCGAAATTAAGTCAGCTTAAAAGGAACCAGAAGTCGAATTCTCTTTTTCCATGATTTTTCATCAGAGAGCTTTTATTCCCTAAAATCAAATTCAAAGATATGTTTGGAGAAATCGGAAGCATAAGAAACGAGGCGGATGAAAATTCCCTGCAAATCCTTGCTCTTTTCAGGGAAAGCATAAGTGAAATACGCCTGAATGAACCTGAGTCCGTATTATCGTATTTCAGCCCGGACTATTCGCATTATATTGTTGTGCATACTCCTCTGAATTTTCACTTCCCTGAAAAAAGAGAGGAATGGAATTTGCGCTTTTGCAGGGATGTGGGGGTATCTGTTGTGGAACTTGTCATAGCCGAAACAGGCAGTGCTTATGTGCGGGGCCTGATGGCTCTTAACGGCTCAAAAGTTTATGCTATCCTTCCTTTTACCTCTATAGACGCGGAGAAAGCAAAAAAGGCGAAATTCCCTGAAGACCGCATGGGCCGCGTAAGGGGTAAGGTGATCTCGACAGTGCTTCCCGGAATAAAAGGAGAAACCATCGTTGATATTGGCAGTGGTTTTGGAAACCTCACGATAGAAATTGCAAAAAATAATCCGGACTCACTGGTCTATGGCATTGATATTCACGATTCTCTTACAGGACAGGCACAGATGAATGCAGGGGTTCTGGGAGTATCTAACATTGAGTTCAGGATCGGAAGTGCCTATGCGCTGCCTTTTGAAAAGGGCTCGATAGACGCTGCAACCTGTTTTCTCATGCTCCACCACTTGGA
>DUIO01000032.1:2888-3114 GCA_013330315.1 Methanosarcina sp.
CAGCCGGATCCTTTTCTAAATGTAAAGCTGCAACTGCAGACATGAACGACACCAGGATGTCGGCTGACCTGATATTCTACACAGAACAGCTACCACCTTATAATTATATGGAGAATGGTACGCTGGAAGGACTCTCAGTTGAATTGCTTGAAGCGGTCACTGAGAAAATGGGAAAAAAGGTGACACGGGAAGAAATACACCTTGTTCCCTGGACTGAAGGATATCA
>DUIO01000110.1 GCA_013330315.1 Methanosarcina sp.
AATAAATAACTGGTTAATAAATAGCTGGTTAATAAATTCTCAATTGAAATAAATGAAGTGCAATTTTTTTTGAACTTTTTTGACTTTACTTAAACCTGTCCAGAGATTGAAATATTCCTTCGGTAATTTAGCCTTTATTTTTAAGAATTATTAAAAAGTAAAGATTGAGAGTCTGATAAAATTCTCTCAATCTCACATTTCAACCCAGTGATAGCCCAGTTTTAACAGGTTGCTCCATAACCTGTTAAATTATTAACTATTGCCTTACTATAAAAATATTCTTGTGCATTAAAAGACATATATTTGGGCAAGTAATTGCTCTAAATTACTTTGTTTATATTGCTCTATTTATCTGCCAGAGTTTAATTAAGCCAAATCTTACCAGGCCATCATCTCTCAGCCGGCTTCAAATACCTGAGTATTTTTTTTCAGTTAGCAGGGTTAGTAAAGAGCAGAAATTAGCGAAAACAGAAATTAATAAAAAGTAAAAGCAGCAAAAAAAGTAGGTTGAGAGCTTTTATTTTTTATAGCTTTAATAAGGCTCTCTTCTCTCTCTGTTTGTTAAAAAAATCACTTACTTGCGGCTTTTAATCAATTCTGTTGAACCTGGAAGCGGATGCGCCGCAAATAGGGCAGTTCCCTTCAGGCTCGCCTTCTATAGTGTGCCCGCAGACCGCGCAGACGAAATAATCAACCTCTTTGTTGTTTCCTATTTCATTCAGTGCTTTTTCGTATAGCGCAGCATGGACTCTTTCTACTTTATTTGCCACTTCGAAGCTCCAGAGGGCCCTTTTGTCGTCTTCTCTCTTTGCTTCTTCTATAAATTCAGGGTACATTTTGGTAAATTCGTATGTTTCACCGTCAATGGCATCTTTCAGGTTATCCATCGTGGTCCCAATCCCGCCCATGCGCTGAAGGTGATTGAGAGCATGGACTGTTTCCGCAGCAGCAGCGGCTCTGAAGAGTTTTGCTATCTGATGATACCCTTCTTCGTCTGCTTTTTTCGCAAATGCCAGGTATGTCCTGTTTGCCATCGATTCGCCGGTAAATGCAGCTTTAAGATTGTCCTTAGAACTCATATATCTCTCCCCTTGTTTGAAATCTTTTTTCACCTTATTACCAGGTCATAATTATTATTTTTAACGCTCAGAATGTCTGATATTAAAATCCAGGTGTAAATGCTGAACCTGCACTCTCAACCATTTTCCGGTTTAATTTCAGAGGAAAAGCAGGCTTTTGCGCGTGTGAGACAAAATAATTCCTGGTTAGAAGTCTGTAACCTTAAATTCATGTGAAAAACTGATTGACATAGTCTTACTGTAGAAAATTATGGTATAAAAGAGTTTCAAGTAATATATTCAAAAATATCTTTTAATAGGATCTTATACGTAAAAAAGGCTTTATAAGGTTTGATCGGGATCTACGCCCAGGGCAGGATTCGAACCTGCGATCCCAAAGGGAACGGTTTTCGAGACCGTCGCCATACCGCTAGACGACCTGGGCATTTTGATTATAAAGTTTTTAAGTTATGAGGAAGTTTCCGGGCTGTGCCCGGCGTTTTTGGTGCAGAGTTAAATGAATATACTTTCTATCTTATATATTTTATTCTCAGCCATTTTTTTCTCAGCCGAATTCAGGATCTTAAAAATCAAAAAGGGATTTCTGACCTGCATTTTTTTCTTCGCTCTCTTCTGATTTTTCTTCCGGTTCCTTTGATTTCTTTATTCTCGCCTGTCCTGTATTTTCCGACTCATTCTCTAGTTTTTGTTCTCCCGTTTCTTGCTCAAGGTCTGAGAATGATACCTGAGTTCTGGGCTTTTCTTTTTCCTTCTTTGTAGTTTTAGGGGTTCTTTTCTTTTCCGCGCTGGCTTTCCCTGCATGTTCGGCTTTATCTGCTTTCAAATGCTCTGGCAGTTCAAGCCAGCCATAATGACCACCTCCCCCCGGGTGGATTATAACATCATCTTTCCTGAAGGCAAGAATTGCAGCTACTATTTTTTCGTCTACTATTTTCAGGGTTTCGGGCTCTGCATATATAAGGGCTTCAACCTCATTTCCGAAGTGTTCTACAAGGGTCTCCCAGGCTGTTTTCACTCCCTTAGTCTGGACACTTGAATGGCCAAGTGCCATCTGTATTATCTCGGCAAGGGGGATAAGGTGAAGGTAAGGAGGGCGGTAGGAAGGATGTATGGGTTCTTCAAAATCCGCAAGTTCGTTGATGCGATCTACCACTCCTTTTTTTATAATGCCTCCGCATACCGAGCACCGCCATTTGATAGCTTCGGCTTCGGGCAGCGTATANNAAGGTAATTTCGGGAACACTGAATTGAGTGAATTCTCTCGCCAGTTTATTAGTAGAAGGAGAGTGAGCATCAGAATTTGTAAGGAAGGTCAGTCTGTGCAGCTCTTCAATTCTGTCCGCATAGTTGCTGTCCGCACTCAGGCCAAGTTCAATAAAAGAAACATAGTCTGTCATGCTCCCATAGCAGCTTTCCAGGCTGTCATGGTAACCGTAAAGAGCAGTCCAGGGGGTAAAAGCATGGCAGGGGCCGATAAGAGCCCCAAGGTCTTTTGCAATCTCGGCAATCTCACATCCGTCGAGCTTAACTGTCGGACGTCCGTCTGATTCAAGATTACCGAAAGGGGAAATCCTTCCTGCCAGCTCCTCGGCTTTTGAAATCGAAGGTAAAATCAGGAGGTGATGCACCCGGTCTATATCTTCGATTTCAGTAGTCGGGATGAAAAATATGTCTCCTATCCGGATTTCTTCATCTGAAATAGCTGCTTTCTTAATATCTTCAATCCATTTAGGATGGGTACAGTCCCCTGTTCCGATAAGCTCCATCCCTTTTCTTGCAGCTTCTCTTGCAATTGTTGGCAGTTCCATTTTAGCCGAGCATGCCATCGAATACTTTGAATGGAGATGGAGATCTGCGTTAACTTTCATTTCCGAGCCTTTCGCCAGACGTTTTTAATCTTCAGGTTCAGTATTTGGTTATCTCTTTATCCGAACAGTTATCCTATATACCGCAGGTCTTCTTCTGTAGGTTTAACTTCAGGGAAATTCTGCTGCTCTTCTTTCTCTTTTAGCTTTTCGAGGATATTCTCCATTTCCTCGGCCTTCTTCTTAAGGGAATCAGTATTTACCTCTATCCCGAAAATACCACACAGAACCCTCAGAAGAGACTGGGCACTTTTTGGGTCCATCAGGTATCCGGGTGTCATTCCCATGAGGCAGGCGGCATCTATGCCTCTCATCCCGCTAAAAGCTACAAGTAAGCCGGATGCTCCTACGATTCCCCCGCTTGGCTCAGATTCTCTGAACTCGACTCCGTATTTTTTAATCTCTTCGATCAGCTCGGTGCTGTTAGCAACTCCAAGGACTGTCTCTTCATAGGTAAGTTTGCCTGTCGGGTAGCCTCCAAGGGTGTATATCCTGAGGATTTTTAATTCCTCTGCAATATCAAGGTAGAGAGAGCAGAGCTCATAATGCCCCTGTGCAGTAGTGCTCTGGTGGTCTCCTACAAGAAATATAATATCAGTGTCTTTTGCTCTCCCGTGGTATATGGTGTTGCTTACTGGGCGGACGGTACAATCTTTATTGACGAGGACCTGAGGCGGAAAATGAGGGGAATATACTTCCATAATCTTTTCAGCTTCGAGTTCGTCTACAAGATGCTCTGCTACCAGCTTGCCCACAAGCCCTACGCCAGGAAGTCCTACTACCATTATGGGGTTTTTGAGTGCAAGATTTTCTTTCAGGCGGACAAGTGTACTTTGCTGCATAAAAATCCTTATCCTTTCTTTGCCATTCTGCGGTACTTTCCGTAAGGGTCCTGAGGAGAAAAGCGAGCCGGAATAGCGGGTAAGGTATCTCCCCCGCAAACCGGACATTTTTCCCTTAAGGTGTACCTGCCGCAATTTTTACATTTGCGGATCTTTTGTCCCAAAGGGCATCACGCCTTTGTCGATTCGATATGCCGTTTGAAAGTCCCATGTCCACCGAGTTTAGAGATAGCATCTATCGCCGTTTGGGCGGATTTCTTAAGGACTGATTCGGCTTTCTTATAGTCAGGAGCTATCACCTTGATTCTGTATCTTGGGGCTCCTGTGTAACTTATTTCGAGCCTGACATCTTTTCCATCGACATCGCTGATGGAATTTGCAGCATGGAGGGACTGTTTTATGACCTCTATACCATCTGGAAGATTACAGGTCAGGTCCACATACCCTGCGATATCAACGAAGGGCAGTTTGATGTTTTCTCCTGCGATTTTAGTTATACTCTTTAAGTATTTCTTGTTGACCTTGAGTCCTTTAAATGCCTTTTCCCCTTCAATAGCTGCTTCTTCAAAGGCGGAATAAGCGCTTCCGAACTCCTCGACAAGTTTCTCATGCAGAGCTCGCAGGTCATTTTCTTCGGTCTTAGTCTCTTCAGCCACGAACTGGAGCCACTTGGCGGCTTTCTGCTCATTCTTCCATTCCTGGATTTTAGCCCGCCGCTGGTGCTCGTTCACGTCTTTCAATGAAAGGTCTATGTGGCCGCGGGAAGGGTCCACGTTCAGGACCTTGCAGACTATCTTCTGCCCTTCCCTGACGTAGTCCCTGACGTATTTGACCCAGCCTGCTTTAATTTCGGAGATATGGATGAAACCTTCCCTTCCCCCGAATTCCTCAAGCTCGACGTAGGCTCCGAAATCAGTTACATTCTTCACCGTACAGACAACAAACTCTCCGACTTCGGGCCAGTTATCGTTTCCCATTCGCACCACTTCTCGATTTTTGTCTTTTATTACTCTCTACTATACTCCTGTCCAGCACTTTTACCGATTCGGTTATTCAAGCACTTCCAGGATATGAGTTGTAATTGTAGATTTTCCACCGGTTGGCTCGGCAAGGGTCCTTCCACAGACAACGCAGGTAATCTTGCGGCTGGCGCTTCCGAAAATGATCTGTTCGTTTTCGCAGTCGTTGCACTTTACGCGCAGGAACCTGCTCTTTGGTCTCTGGGTATATTCTACCATTTTATCTTACTCCTTGAACTCGAACTTCTTTGCTCTGAATGCAGGTCTCTGGTGGGCTTTCTTACATACCGTGCAGCGGTATCTGAGCCAGATGCGCTTTGTCGGCTTGTCGCCACCGGGCACCTTGGAGAATTTTCCGCTGTTTCCTATGCCCTGCTGTCTCTTTTTCTGCCTTGCAATATGAGTCATTGATGAAGCCTGGCCCTTCTTAACCCTCTCGGCGACAATTTCCTGATGGGTCTTACAGAACGGGCAGTAAGTTCTGAATCTTTTTGGAATCTTCATTCTTTACACCTTTTTTAATGATTATTGGTATTGAGCGCATTTCCGGCTTTTGCGGAAAAGCGTCGATATATAGACTTATTGAATATACGTATGGCGTTACGTATGGCGTTTTATTTCCTGGGAAGCTATTATTTGGGAAGCCTTTGATTGATGAGTTTGAATCGTCTTGACCTCTTTTTGTTCCGAATTCAGAGTGGCAGTCTCTATCGAAGACGAGGTCAGAGCACGCTAACAAGGTTAAGCTACACAGATATAGCTACACATATAAATACTAATACTATTACCTGAAGTGCTCTCTTCATCATGAGACATAAACCTGCAATTTACAGGTTTTCTGATGCTTCTGCCCCCAACTGCTTTTCTGGCAAAAATAAGCTGCATGTTTCAATTCTTTTCGGAATTCTTCTCTCCGGAATTTTTATCTCCGGCAGCAACTAGTTTTGCTGCGTTCCGCTTTATCAGCCCTGTTGCATTCAGTTGCGGCAAAACAACAACGTCTTCAGCATTGACCGTATAGTTCCGGCCGTCCGCACCTGTGAAGGTAGGCAGATCCTTCAGTATTCGAACAACAACATATTCTTCGTTTATGTTGGTTTTGCCCGTTTCCGTCCCCTTCCCCTCTGCAGCCACGATAACCTCCCTGCCCGTCGTTTCTACAAGAATAGCAGGTATTTGTGCAGATGCTTGTCTAGCTTCCCCCATTCTGGGCCAGACAGCAATCTTTCCGGAATTAGGGTAAAGGATCGGTCCCAGAAGCTCTATTTTTACAGCTTCGATTCCCTGAAGCACCAGATCATACAGCATTTTTTCCGCAGGGAGCAGCTTTTCAATATCCTTTGATATGGGTTTGTCAGCATGAGACTGGATCGTTGCCCTGGTAATGACCTTTCCTATTCTTTTCATAAAGATAGTCTCAAGGTCAGAAAGTGCCCTTTCATGCTCGTCATTGAGCATCTTTGATTCCGGAGAACGCGGATTATTTATCTTACCTATCTCTTTCTCGAGTTCCCGGATATATTTTTCGGCTTCCAGGTAAAAATCAGCCGGAATTGTCTTTAATGTCTGGTTTTTTTCTTTATACAGCGTCTGGCTGATTTCTTCTATATCCATACTCTGCAACACCTCTACAAATCAGATATACGGCTGCGTACTCCGGAACTTCCTGTATGCCCTCTTCTACTCTTAAATCCTTGCCCTTCAACTGTACCGAGAAAGGTTTTGAAACAGTTACTTTTACCGATCTTTCGCCAAAAACAACTGCATCGTTAAGCGGATCAAACCCTTCCAGCTCTGACAGAGCAAGCTTTTTAACCTGCATTCCGGACCCGCCGTGAAGGGACCCGGGTACACGGATGAGCCTTTTGATATCGGCAGTCACAGGTTCATCAACACTGGCTCCAAACCTGTGCAGGAAATTTTCCATTGATTCCTGCATAAAATATGCGGCTATCTCCTTAAAATTTCTTACGTCGAAGTCCAGCCTTCCTTTCTCCACAATATCCTTTAAGCCGTTTTCACTGTTAGTAATGCTAATCAGCTTTTTTATTGTAGTATCCCCTACTTTCTCATGCTTCCGAAGTTCGGGAAACATATCTTTTTTGTATTTCTTTTCGCACTCTGCTTTCATATAATCAGTAAGGTAAAGTGCAACTCTCTTTCCCCACCCGCAATCGTATCCTGTAAGTATGCATTTCACAGGCACATTTTTAATGCCTTTAAATGACTTTGAGCCCGTTCCAAAATCCCCATCCATCGCGACTTCCTTGAAAAAATACTTAAAATCAATATCCCTTCCGCTAACATAATTTACAATTTCCCTTCTCTCAGAACTTCCGAGTTTCAGGACTTTCGGGCTGGTAATATGGAAATGGTATCCTCTCCCCCCGGAAAATACAAGCTCAATTTCCTGTTCCGAGAACCCAAAATCATCCAGCAGGAAATCCATGAGCTTAAAAGTTTCTTTTTTTACAAGCTCAAGCATATCAGCATAATTCCTCGGCGCATCCGGCAGGTGGTCTGCATCAAGGTCAAAAATAAGCTCTGCCCCGAGCCAGTTTTTCTCATTCATTTTTCGTGCGTCAGGGTATTCGTAATAAGCCGTAGAATTGTAGACATGCGCAGGAGCCATACCGTAAAGGTAATCAAGGGCTTCTCCGGGCGAGCCAAAAGACTTGTGCCTATGCATCATTTTTTCCGGCATATCGTCATAGAAGATAAAAGCCCATTCTCTGTTAGGCAGGTGGTCAGGGAGACCTATCTCAGCGGTTTTATAATATTTCTGAAAACAGGATTTCAAATAACGGGTAGTTCGGCTGTCCATGGTTTTAGGGTTTGGGTTTTGGATCTTGGGTAATGATTTTATTCAGGGATATATTTTGGATTTTTCCTAAGATAAATCATCTCATATTTTACTTTTGGTTATCTATAAATTTTCTTTTTTAACAGTTATCCCTTTTATTCTGTTCAAAAAATAGCCCACATGCAATAAATATAAAATAAATATAAAATAAATCTAATATAGATAAGAGACTCAGAAACAAATCTCATTAACCATTAATATACAGCAATTCTATTATTGTCTTTTAATCAACAGAACCGGAAACTGAGAAACGGAAAAATAATAAGAGCAGGGGCAAATTTTGTGGGGAGTAAAACTGGTATTGTAAATCACATTAATGCAATCCGATGTTATTTGAGAAAGGGGCAAATTAAAGACCCAACTGGAAATTCATATGGTACGACAAAACCTGAAAGTCCGGAAATTTCTGAGACTTTTATCAGCTCGTCTACGGGTATGGAATTTATACTGATTCCGCCCGGTGAATTTCATATGGGCTCCTCTTTTCAGGGGGAGGACGGATCAGATTGCGAATCTGCTGTACATAAAGCGATGGTTAAAGATTATTTTTATATGGGTATCTCTCCGGTTACGCAAAAACAATGGAAAAAAATAATGGGAACAAACCCCTCAAAATTCAAAGATGAGTCTCGACCTGTTGAAATGGTTTCCTGGGAAGATATTCAAGAATTTATTAAGAGATTGAATGAAGTGGAAAATACTACAAGATACCGTTTGCCTTCCGAAGTTGAATGGGAATATGCCTGTAGAGCCGGTACTAAGACCAGGTATTTTTTTGGAGACGACGAATCAAGTCTCGGTGAATATGCGTGGTACGTTAAAAATGCCGGCCGCAAAAC
>DUIO01000170.1 GCA_013330315.1 Methanosarcina sp.
TATGCTGAAAAAGGAGATAGATAGCTTCATCAATCAGGGATAAACTCCCTGCTTTTTTAACATCTTTTGTTTTTCCGGGGGATTTACGCAACGTTAAGAAGTTTTCGTTATTTGGTTACGTTTTTAGTAGTTATACTGGATTACGGTTTCTACTGAAACTGGATATGCTAAGCTAATGTATAGTATCATACTTATATCCCCTTTTAGAACTCAACTCCGGCGGATAGGAATCAAGTCTTCTGATATTGTATGGTTTTCATATATCGTTAGAGCATACATATCAGTCAGATTCTTATGTTTTTAGTAATAAGATCTTTAAGTTAATATAAAAAGTTAACTTAAGAAAACAATCCCTGTTGTGAACTTCACTGATTTTACGACCATCCTGTCGATTTTAAGAATTATATTATTTTTTCTTTTTAAAAATATTAATTAATAAGCGAAAAAAATAAAACTGAATAAGTAGGAATAAAAACCGAGAGTAAATTGCTTAAATAATAACTCCAGCTGAAAGAGCAATATATTAGTTGGAATCAGTTGAAAAATAAAAATCTAAAGCTAAAAACTTACTGATAAAAACATAAAAATATAAAAAATAAAAGTTGAAAGACAAAAGATGAAAATAGGAAATTGAAGAACAAAAGCCAGAAAAACAAAAGATGTTAAAAAAGCAGGGAGTTTATCCCTGATCGATGAAGTTATCTATCTCCTTTTTCAGCATATGACTGAGGAGTTTTCCGTCAACCATGCCCCGGTACTCTTTCATAACAACACCCATAAGAGGACCAAGAGCAGCCGGACCCTTATCTTTGATAAAGTCACCTTTTTCCCTGACCATCTTTTTGATGAAATTTTCAACTTCTTCCGGGTCGAAAGTGCTCAGGCCGAGCTTTGAAATCGCCTGCTGTGCTGTCAATTCCGGCTCTTTTGCAAGGGCAGTCAATAGATCCTGAATGGCTTCTTTTGCAATTTCCTGATTTGATATGGCTGTAAAAAGTCCTCTAAAGTGTTCGTCAGTAAGGTTATCGGTTTCAACGCCATTTCTTCTTATCTCCGGGACAATTCCTACAAGAGTTCTTGCAATCAGGGTTGAATTAACGTTTGCATCTTTCATGTAGGTTTCCAGAAGGCCTTCAAAAAGCGGAAGATACTTTGAATAAGCTACCTTTTCTGCGAGTTCTTTATTGAGGCCGGTTTCAGAAGCAAAGCGCTTTGCCCTCTCTGTCAGGAGTTCGGGAGTCTCTATGGCATCAAAATATTCCTGCGAGATTTCAATCTGCGGAACATCGGTTTCAGGGTACATCCTTGCCGCCCCGGGAAGGGGACGCATATAAGAAGTATTTCCGTCAGGAAGGGCTTTTCGGGTTTCTTCAGGGATTCCTTCCATGGTCTCTTTTGCCCTGTTGATCACTGCCTCAATTGCAAGTCTGGCTTTTTCGGGTTCATCAGCAACCATGATGACGGCATCCCCTGGACCAGCACCTATAGCATCCCTGACAGCCTGAACTTCCTTTTCAGTTATCCCGTAATTAGGAAGTTCGTCTGTATGGAAGATCCCTCCAACTCCTGCGGTCTTTGCTCTATCCGAAAATTCAGTCCCGAGTCTTCTCCCCGGCTGGACTTCCTTACCTACAAGCCCGTCAAATTTTCTTAGCAGAGCGGCAAGAATTGCACCTTTTTTTACGCCTTTCTGCAGGACTTTGGATTTGGTATCCATGAAAAGCCCTGTTACGTCATAAATCTCTTCGCAAACGAAGGCTTTTCTTTCAAGGAGCTCCTGCCTGATAAAAAGCAGATTCAACTGCCGTTCAACTTCTTTGCGTACAATATCTTCTATAAGGTCAAGGGCCTGTACCCCTTTGATTTCAACCCTTGCACCCCTGGCTATCGAGATGTTGACGTCCTGCCTGATCGTCCCAAGCCCTCTTTTTACCTTTCCTGTGGACCTCAGGATCATACCGATATGCTCCGCAACCTCGCGGGCATGTCTTGGAGATTTGATATCAGGAGCAGTTGCAATCTCGACAAGAGGGATTCCGAGCCTGTCAAGGGAATATACTATTGAGTCCCCTATTTCTTCGATTTTCTGGGCAGCTTCTTCTTCAATACAGAGGCTGTCAATCCCGCAGACCCCTTCCGAAGTCTCAATGCACCCGTCGCTTGCAAGAAACGCAGTCCTCTGGAAACCGCTTGTATTTGACCCGTCCACAACGATTTTTCTCATTACATGCATCTGGTCGACAGGTTTCATCTTAAAGAGCTTGGCAACCCCGAGAGATATGTCCAGGGCTTCCTTATTAAGTTCCCTTGGAGGCTCTTCATCATTTTCCACAAGACAGGTCGTGTCATAAGCTCTGTAAATGTACTTTCGCCTGATCTTGGTCTGTTCTACCGCAGCCCTGTCTTTCTCTCCCATTTCGCTCTCAGTAGCCCTGAGATACCTGAAAAACTCACAGTTTGAGTCTCCGATATCCCTTATCAGGGTCGGACAATTGCAAAAAAGCTTCTCCTTTGAATCAAGCTGCTGATGAATTTCAAGCCCGGCTTTCAGCCCAAGTTCACTATAATCATATTTTTCCATATTTTCACCCGATCTAAGCAGGAAGCGCCTTAATCCTTTTTAAATCTCTCTAATTTCTCAACTGATTTCTTTAATTTCCTTTCAGCTTTCCTTTGGTTTTCCTACCTTTTCCTTCAAATCCAGCTCTTTTTGCTCTCCTTTTACTTTTAAGTCCATCGGCTTGCTATTTTTTTCTCTTCTTTTTCAAACTCTCTTTTTTGCGCCTTATTCCTCTCTTAGCTTTTTTAGGTGCTGCGATGGCAGTTACCGGTATTATCTGTAATAAACTGAATGTAAAAGGTGCGGTAGAATGTATAAAGGTATCTC
>DUIO01000317.1 GCA_013330315.1 Methanosarcina sp.
TAGTTCAGATTTTTTAGTTCAGACACTTATTTTTAGATTAAGTTTGTTTTTGAATCGGACTTGTATTTGAGATTGGGTTTGTCTTTAAGAGCAGGCATTTGTTTTGGACTTTTGAAAACATTCCGACGTTTTTTAATTATTTTGAAGTATCTTCAGGCTCGCTATCACAGGCTCTTGAAATTTCAAGCCACGAAATCTACCAAAAATACTTTCACCCTGCTTGGCTGAGGTTAATAAAGACAGAAGTAGTTTTTAGGAATAGAGGTGAATACAATGGAAGAGATATTCAAAGGATTGGTTGAACGCGCTCAGTACTACGAACAGTTTGAAAGCTTCAGAAATAAAGACATTTCCGGACAATTCGGGGATATATCCGGAATGGATCTGAAGATGAAAGTTCCAGTGCTGAATATGTGAGACGAATATGTGAGATGAATATTTGAGAAGTAATTAGTTAACAATTGTACTGGGGATATGTCTGGTAAAACGACCCAGGCTATAAAAGTGTGCTTCTAACCATCCGAAAAGAACTGGATCTTTATGCTAATGTAAGACCCGTAAAACCCCTTCCGGGCGTAATAGGAGTTACTGGGAGAAATGATTTCGATTTTATTATTGTCAGGGAAAATACCGAAGGTCTGTATTCAGGGATTGAGGAAATAGGTTCTGACCTTTCTTGGACTAAAAGAATAGTCACACGTAAAGGTTCTGAAAGGATTGCAGAGTACGCCTGCGAGCTGGCAAAAAAGAGATCCAATAAACTGACCATTGTCCACAAGTCCAATGTCCTGAAATCCGACAAACTTTTCCTTGATATTTGCAGGCAAACTGCAGGCGCGTATGGAGTCGAATACGGTGACATGCTTGTTGATTCCATGGCGTACAGTCTTATGATGCACCCCGAAAAATACGATGTTGTGGTTACTACTAACCTCTTTGGAGATATCCTGAGCGATATGTGCGCATCCCTTGTCGGAAGCCTTGGACTCGTCCCGAGTGCCAATATAGGGAAAAAATATGCCTTTTTTGAACCTGTTCACGGAAGTGCGCCTGATATCGCAGGAAAAGGAATTTCAAATCCTCTTGCTGCAATTCTCTGTGTAAAAATGCTGCTTGAATGGATGGGAAGACCCGAAGCTCCAATTATTGACGCTGCGATAGCCGATATCCTTCAGAAAAAGATTATTACTCCTGACCTTGGGGGAAAAGCAAGTACGGCAGAAGTCGGAAACGCAATAGCAAAATATATTACACTGCATCTATGAAACGGGAGCAGAATCTTTAAAACAGAAATCTGTGAACAAACATCGGATATATGGCTGGAGACATAATAATCCTCAAGGCAAGAAATTTTACCCAGAGATATCTGAAATTTTGTAAGAATTTATTACCTGAATAGACGTAGCCAAGTATCTTGTCAATGCCGGAGGTAAGACTTCCTGGTTTGATTACCTGGGGGTGAGCAGGCTTGAGGCAGATAGACGAGGTTCATGAGCTGCTAATAAAATGAGCTGCTGCAATAATATGATTCTCTATAGCTCAACCTTGCAGGTGTTTCCGAAGGAGAATATACATTCATTGGTCTGCCCCTCTTTATAGATGCGGATGGGGCTCCGGCAGGAGTAATACCGATCAAAGAATAATCTGTTTTAGAGAGAAGGGGTATTTTTGTCCTGCACACTCTCTATTCAATACCTTGCCATTTTCGCTTTATTTTTTGTGTGATTTTCATTTTTCATATGATTTTAATCTTTTTTTGCCTGCTTCTGTTTTAATATGAGTTCAACAATAATCGTTTCTTTGTGGAATTCTTCGTCTTTGTTAAATCCTTCCTGAACCTTCAGGCGATCTTCTCTAAAAAATTCAAAACGTTCGTAGTACTGTGCCCTCTCAACAAGATATTCAAAATATTCGTCCATAATTACTCCCTTTCCCATACAATACTTCAGCTTCATAACTTATAAATATTTGTGAGTTTTTCTTCAAACAAAATAAAAATATTTAGAAATATCTCCTAATTATTTTTTAGGAGAGTCCTTTGAGGAATGGAAATGAAGAAAACAAAATTTTTAATCTTTTTTATTCTTTTATCGGTCACTTTCTTTTCCGGATGCACCAGTTCTACTGATAACTCTACTGAAAGATCTGGCAATTTTGAAAGCATTGGGGATATTGAAAACAACAGCGCAAGCATCAGCGGAAATAGCTCTGATGTGCTTTATCAGGTCTCGACAATTGATGCTCTGCTACAGGGGGTGTTTGACGGAATTTTACCTGTTTCGGAAATTGAAACACATGGAGACTTTGGTATAGGGACTTTTGATGGCCTTGAAGGGGAAATGCTTGCCCTCGACGGCAGCTATTATCAGATAAAATCCGACGGAATTGCTTATCTGGTATCCGGGGAAACAACTACCCCTTTTGCTACTGTCACTCATTTTGAAAACGATGAAAATTTCTGGATCGAAGAACCTGCAAACCTCACAGAACTTCAAGCTATTATTGACCTTAAACTGCCCTCTGAAAATCTTTTTTATGCAGTAAAGGTTGACGGAAATCTCTCCTACGTAAAAGCAAGAAGCGTTCCAAGACAGGAAAAGCCTTATCCGAAACTGGCAGATGCAGTAGCTACCCAGTCAGTCTTTGAATTTGAAAACGTAAGTGGTACACTGGTAGGATTTAGAATTCCGGAGTATGCAAAAGGTGTAAATGTGCCGGGATATCACCTCCATTTCATTACAGCGGACAGAAGTGCAGGTGGGCATGTGCTGGACCTTGAAATAGAGAATGGAGAAGCTACCCTAGATATTACGAGAGTATTTTTAATGGAGCTTCCTGACAGCGGAGACTTTTATAATGTAGAATTAGGTCAGGACCTTCAGTCTGATATGGAAAAGGTTGAGAAGTAATCTCAGGCTTTCAACTTCACATTTTTTTCCTTCTTCTTTTGGAGGAATTTTCCTTTCCCTTTTTTATCTTATTGTCTGTACTCATTATTTCTGTACCCATTAATTATTCTGGATTTTTTCCCCTCACTCCCATATCTTTTTAGACATTCTTCTTCACTTCTTCTTAATTTATTTACGTTTTTTCTTTATTTTTTCCTGTAAATTTTTAGGCCTGTTAGTTCTACTTTATTCTTCAGTTATGTTACAATTCTTCTATACTTTCTCCTTGTTTTCTTATTATTCTTTTAATTTTTGTTGAGAATTGAATCTCAACATTCCGCCTGTCTAGAGATTTTGCAGCTTTTACTAATATTTTTTATTTTTACAGATATTATCCCCGGTACAACTATTAATTCAGCTCTTATCTTACATACTCAGTACTGAAACCTTCATCTTCAGGTTCATTCCCGATATATCCCCTAAATGTTCGGAAATGTCCTTATTTCTGAAGCTTTCGAACTGTTCATAGTACTGAGCGCGTTCAACCAATCCTTTGAATATCTCTTCCATTGTATTCACCTCTATTCCTAAAAACTACTTCTGTCTTTATTAACCTCAGCCAAGCAGGGTGAAAGTATTTTTAGTAGAGTTCATGGATTGAAATTTCAAGGGCCTATGGTAAGAGCCTGAAAATACTCCAAAATAATTAAAAAACGTCGGAATGTTTTGAAAAGTCCAAAACAAATACCTACTCTTAAAGACAAACCCAATCTCAAATACAGGTCCGATTCAGAAACAAACTTATCTAAAAATAAGTGTCTGAACTAGAAAATCTGAACTAGAAAATCTGAACTAGAAAACAGACGTTTAAGCTAAAAAATGTGTAAATCAAAAAGTTATGAGGCTAAAAAATTGATAAAATATTAAAATAAATGGTATGCGAGGTTTGTTAACGTTTTCTTGCAATAGCCGCGAGTTGCTCTCCAAATTTTTTGCATCTCTCCAGTTCTTTCTCATATGGTCTGTACCGGAC
Source organism: Methanosarcina sp. (assembly GCA_013330315.1). Classification (GTDB taxonomy): domain Archaea; phylum Halobacteriota; class Methanosarcinia; order Methanosarcinales; family Methanosarcinaceae; genus Methanosarcina; species Methanosarcina sp8098u. Next base: position 3,922 of record DUIO01000317.1, read on the forward strand.
CTGCAATCCGGGCTCAATCACCTCTATTCCTGCATCTTTTAATTCCTTTTCAATTGCTTTTACCGCCCCTCCGCCCCATCCGTATGACCCGAATACCATGGCTTTTTTCTTCTGAGGGCGCAAGCCTTTAAGGTATACAAGGAAATCCCCAACCGTTGGAAAGAGCCCGTTATTAAGAGTCGGCGACCCTACAGCAAAGGCAGCTGCATCGAGCATTTCTTTCATTATATGGCTTCGGCTGTTTTTTCGGAGATTAAGGAGCTTTACTTCAGTCCCATCAGCACGTATGGCTTCGGAAATCTCATTTGCCATTATTTCTGTACTGCCCCACATTGTATCGTATATGACGAGCACTTTTTCCTTTACTTCCCCATTAGCCCAGGATTTGTACGCTTCAAGTACTTTTTTAAGATCCTCCTTCCATATGATGCCGTGGGAAGGGGCTATTTGCAGGGGCTCTACTCCCAGCTTATCAAGCACACCCATAAAGCGGAGAAGAGGCATATGAAAAGGCATCAGTATGTTTGCATAATACTCGGCAGCATCAGGAAGAGCGTTACCTACCTCAAAATCATATCTCTTTGAGGTAGCTATATGCTGTCCGAAACCGTCATTTGAGAAAAGAATCCTGTCTTCTTTCAGGTATGTTTCCATACTGTCAGGCCAGTGAAGCATCGTAGCTTCAAGGAACATAAGGGTCTTGCCCCCAAGATCCAGCTCGTCACCTGTTTGCACAATTTCAAGGTCCCAATTTTCACTTCCGGAATCTCGGAAGTAACCGTTAAGAATATCGACTCCTCTTCTTGTAATGAGAATTTTTGCATTTGTTTCTTTTTTAAGCTCTGCCAGAGAACCTGCATGGTCAAGTTCCATATGGTTCACTACGATATAATCAAGCTTTGAAGGGTCAATAATCTGCCTTATTCGTCTTAGCATCTCTCCTGCAAAGGGAGCTTTCACAGTATCGATGAGAGCAGTTTTTTCTCCAACAACAAGGTAGGAATTATAGGTTGTCCCACCCGGAGTGGTAAACCCGTGAAAATCCCTTCCGTTCCAGTCAATTGCTCCTGCCCAGTAAACTCCTGGGGCAAGTTCAACTGCTTCACCTGTTTTTTCGGTGTCCATATCCTCACGGCCTCTTTCTCTTTCAGGTTTGCATGCGGAAACTGGTGACATCTTCGAGGTAGCTGTCAATTATCTCGTAATGACCTCTTTCATACCTTGACAGCATCTGGAAAAAGTTCCTCTGGTTTTCGTCCTCAGATCTTTTTGCCAGTTCCGAATAGAAATCCTCACTTTTTCTTTCATGCCTCATGGCTGCGAGTAGAATACCTGCATCTCCAAGTGTGATTTCTCCAACTTTTGTTCTGGCCGGATCAAACTCAGGGCTGAAAGACTGCCCGCTTGGAACTCCCGTACTGACCGCAGGTAGTTCTTTTTTATCGCGGTATCCTTCTAGATAACCGAGATGTTTTACTTCCTCGCCTGCCAGGTGCTCATAAAGTTCCCTGAACTTCGGGTTTTCCATTAAAGCAGCCTGCTGCATATAGAAATCCCTTGCCTCTTTTTCCCTTTCAATTGCCAGAGCTATGGCTTCTTCGATTCCTTTGAGATTTTTTACTTCGTCCACTGTACTCTGATAAGCGCTTTCCATACCTTTTACCCCCGATTCTATCTGATTTTAATAACTGATTAAAGATTTAACTTTCAATTTCCTTCTTGGCCTTGCGTTTCTTTTGCTCTTTAATTTTCAGGGTTATATCTTCAGTAGGCCTCTCGAGTCCGAATATGTCATAGATTTCGTAAGGACTGGAAAGTACGGTTATATTTTCCATTTGCGCAAGTTTTTCTGAATTTGTAACATCTATTTCACGCATACTTAGATCAAAAGCTCTACCGCTGGGTGCAGCCGTTTTTACAGTTCCTCTTTTCTGGTCTACAGGCAGGATGAAAATGGGTGTTTTTCCTTTTGCGGTCTGAGAAACCGCATTCGTAACAAGGGTATCTGCAATCCCGTAAACGATCTTTGCCACTGTATTTGCAGTTGCCGGAGCTATAAGCAGGAAATCATAATATCCCATCTGCAGCGGGCCTGCAATAAATGGGGAATTGGGGCCTGCATCCACTTTGAAGTTCGGGAAATCATTCTGAATCTTATCCCACAGGTGATACCATTTCATTACGGTTTCGCCCTCTTTGGACAGGAAAACCATTGTTTCAACCCCGGTCCGGTTCTTGATATCAACCAGAATGCTATAGGTTTCAATCATCTGGTCTCCAGAACCCGTAATTCCCCATGCTATGCGTTTAACTTGCTTTCCTAACGATTCTACCAAGATAACACCTCTTAAGGTTTAAATCTAAATTTAATAGCTCATTGTCCTGATTAATGGTTTCTAATTTGACTTCCAAATCTCTGGCTCTTTATTCAACCTGGCTTATTTGCTGCCTATTGCTGCCTATTATGCTTATTTGCTGCTTATTTTACTCCTTATAACTGCTTACTACCTGTTACTGCTTATTTACTGCTTATCTGGCTCTTCTTTCGGTTTTTCAGGTTCAGGGTTTTGAGACTCTTCTACGGAAGCAGCTCTTTTAACAAGCTGGGCTGTCTGGATAAGTTTCTTGAGGGTCCTTCTAAGACTCCGCATGCCTTCCGAATCCTCTGAGACACCTTCTGCTCCTTTATCCTTTGACCAGAAAGTCCCTCCCAGATTTGCCCCGAAAGAACCTCCTCCAACAGGGATCATTTCATTGATCACATAAAAGTTAATAATAGTCTGAATAGCAGGTTCTTGCCCACCTATCCTGTCCCCTCCGTCAGCAATCCCCATCCCTACCTTGTTCAAAAAGACCTTCGGATCTTTCGCAACAACAGCTCTGCAGCGGTCCATTATTGTTTTCGTCTGGGCGCTCACTGTCCCCTGATAAACCGGAGTGCCTATAATCCAGGCATCTGCCCAGGTCATTTTGTCATATAATTCAGCCGAAATATCGTCTTTATGGATGCAGCCTTCCTTTTTTCTAATACAAAAATCACAGTGAATGCAGAAGTTTAACTTTTTCCCTTTGGAAGAGAAATATTCTGTTTCTGCGCCGTATTTCTCTTTTGCGATCCTCAGGGCTTCCTGAACCACATAATCGGTTGCCATATTCCTGGGACTTCCCGATATTCCCAGAATCCTTATCGGTTTGGTTTCGGTTTCCTGCATGTCCCTCGCCTGCCTTTCTCATAAAATTAAGTGTCTATTGAATCAATATCTGTTCAAATCCAGGTATCTGTTATAAGTATATCTATATTGATAGTGTTTTCAGGGCAATAATCTTATGCCTGGACAATTTTAGCTCTGACTTTTTAAATTTTATCTCATTTTCGTCTATTTTTTTTATGATTTCTGAGAGCCATACCGGAAGAAAGAGCGATAAGGGCTCCTATTATTCCAAAGCCTGGAGTTGAGGCTTTTTCTTCTTCGGGGTACGTTGCCATATCAATTACAGGTACTGTATAAGTCCCTTTTCCGAAAAGCTCGTTAATATGCTCCTGAGGAGCTGACCTGTAGTGAAAAATTACTCTTGTACTGATCGGACTTGATGCATTTTCAGGCATCACAAAAGAATGGTTCTCAACTACGGATTCTTTCGGGCCTATCCTGTTATCGGAAAGGATGGATTCCGCTTCCCATAATTTTACTGTGGGGTTTCCCTCGGAATCTGCAAAAACCGTATGGTATACAGTAGCTTCAGGACCAATTTTTCCTTCACTGTCAAGAGCTCCTGAATTGTAAAGTATTCTGCCTTCCGAATCTTTTACTGTAAGTTCAAGCCACATTTCTCTGTCTTCGGTGACTCCTGTTGGAATTTTGTGCCCTGCCCCCACATTTGTAATCTTAACTTCTACTTCGACATTCTCTCCGGGCTCTGCCGAATCAGGAGCTGTTACTTCAAGCTCTGCAGCGCGCTGGAGGTATTCAATAGCTCGGTTTTCATGCCTGCCTTCGCCCATAATATCTGTTACGAAAGCATTTGCTCCCACAAAATAATGAGTATACACATGTTCTCTCCCAGGACCTGATGAGGCGGCTTTTCCTGGATTTTCTTCAAAGCCGACAATTCCAGGAGTCATATGGCATGCCTGACAGTTCACCCCTTCTTCAGCATAAGGGCTTTCTTCCCATTCGGTATATGTGGCTCCCAGAGTCAAATTATTTATCGGGTGGTAGATGTTGTGGCACATGCCGCAGTATGCGGAGTCATTGTAAAGATCGTGAGCTTCTATCTCGTGGGATGAAGACTCTGCATCCGCTCTGTTACCCCATTTTATGTCTCCGGGCTTGAGGACGAATGGAGCGTTTCCTATCCCTTCGCTTTCGGAAACTGAGTGACAGAAATCGCACTGAACTCCTTCTTTTGAAACATCGCTCAGGTGAGAGCCGTCAAGGGGTGGAATTTCAGCCGAAACCACTCCTATGGGGGTATGGCAGCGAGAGCAGAATTCCGGAGAAAGACCATGGGCTTCTGCAGCTATACCATATTCCTGAAGCGTTGCCTGATAAAAAAAATCGCTGTCTGCATTAGAATGCATGGAGCCAGACCATTCTCCGAAACTGCTCCCATGGCAGTTTGAACATATGCCCGATCTCGAAAACTGGTCCGATGTAAAACCTCCGGATCCGCCTGGCTCTGCAGCTCCGGTGAATGCGATAAGTCCTGCAAAAAGAGTGGTTATGATCAGACTCCGAAGCCCCGGACTTTTCACTGCCCATCCCCCAGTTAATTTTCAGTTCCCCACTTACTTTCTTGCTTTCAGGCTTTCCAGACGCATTTTTTGCCTTCTTCTTCCTCTCCAGACATGACTTCAACCTGTCTGTACGCTTCCCAGACTCCGTGGATATTGCATTTTTCCACAGCGCGAAGGTTTGTGATTACGGACTTTTCTCCGCAGTTGCCGCAGATATTTACTCCGCGCACCCTGCACGTTTCAATTTCCTTGATGGCAATCAGAGCCGCGTCAGCTTCTACCCTGAAAGTGACTTTTGCTGTTTTTTCTCCGGAAGGAGATAGTTCTCTTCTCCCCACGAGTTTGTTATGAAGGTAAAGCTCAACCCATTCTATGAAATGTTTTTCTTCCATTACATGGGGAATACTGCCAACCGTGACGGCAACTTCNNGAGGGATGCTGCCAACCGTAATGGTAACTTCAAAATGCTCGCCTGCGATTACCATCTCAGGAGCTTCAATAAGCGGTATATGTTTTTTTTCTCCTTCTGTCAGGTTTTCCGGATCAATCGGCTTATTTATTTTTTCATCAGTTCCAATTGTGGTTATGACCTCATCTCCTGTGATTTGTTTTTACTCCCATTTTCATTTTTTCATATTTTGAGAGTATGTATCCAGATATTTTCTATCTGGATTTCTGGATACACACCATTCTTTCTCTGCATCTATATTTATAACTGAACTTCAGCCAGTGCTTAATATATTTCGAGCTGGATGAATCAGGTATTTCTTTATTTCAACAGCTTCAGTGCTTCTCTGCAGGCAGCTACAGCCGGCGCTCCCGAAGTGATAAAGATGACATCCATTGTTTCCATAATTTCTTCTTTGGTTACCCCGTGGTTCAGAGCACTTTTCATCTGGGCCACAGTACAGGCTTCACACTGCTTGGATGCCACAACTGCAAGAGCCATGAGAATCTTTGTCTTTGCGGGCAGGGCTCCGTCCGAGAGGAGCTTTCCATCACATCGCCTGTACTTCCCGAGGAATTCGGGGTCAAGTTCTTCAAGAGTCTCAAGTATGTGGGGTTTGAATCCCATTTTCTTTCCTATATTTTCTACTACCTCTTTATGCTCTGTCAATTGCTTACCTCCGTTTGTTAGCTGATTTTTATTTTTTGAATGTTATATTTTGTATTGAACATTCACCATCTAATGAAATGATTCTGGACAATGAACATCCGCCTGATTTCTGGCTTTTGCTTTTCACTGCTTAGAGATTGCGTAAAATTATTCTTTAACTTCCGATGACTGGAAACAATGGAATTATACGCAGAAACCTTCTCCAAGAGTAGCGTCAATACACTCACGGCACATCATTCTAGGAAGGTCTTTCTTGAGTGTTACCTTAGGCAGCGGATAGCCCCCTTTCATGGGGAATTCAACCTGTTTGATATGCTCTATACAGAGACCTTTACCGCAGACAATGCATACGCCTACTGCTTCACTGTCCCTATTATTCTCAAGG
>DUIO01000322.1 GCA_013330315.1 Methanosarcina sp.
ATCTCGAGGAAATACGGGACGTTTTGAAGGACTACGGAAATATCAAGATCGGACGCGTTTTCCTGAACCAGTATGCTTCGGATAAACTTGTCGAAGCTATTGAAAATCATGGACTTGAGCCCATCATCTGTTCCAGTGATGTGGATGTGCGCCTCGCAGTAGAGGGCATGGAACTGGTTTACAATCCCAATATAGATACCCTTGCAATCGTAACCCGTGATGCGGATTTCAAGCCGCTACTGAACAAAGCAAACGAACATGGGAAAGAAACCATTATCTTTGGTGTTGAGCCTGGATTTTCCACTGCACTCAAGAACTCTGCGGATTATGTCATCCTTATGGATAAAAACCATATGAGTGGTTATGATGATGAAGATGAAGAAGGAAAACTCGATGCCTCGGAACGTGAAGAATATCCGGAAGATGAGTATGAAGAATCTGTGGAAAAGACCTGATCTGTAATCTTATTCCTGACCCGATTCTTCTCTTTAAGGCTACTCTCTCATTTTTTAAGGATAACTCACATCTACCCCAAGAATCTCTTTTTCTCCGGCAGAAACATCCCTGGCTATTTCGGCACAGCCGATTGCAGCATGCCACTTCCCGAGGCTGAGGCAATCCTGGCTCAGGTGTTTACTTATCTTTTTTTGCACATATTCCTCTTCCCCTACCGAACCTGCAAGGAAAACCGCCCCTTTCATGCCGGACTCTTTCAGGAGGAGCTGCATAGAGACTATCTCCATGGCTGCAAAAAGGGCTATGGTATCAAGGGCGAGCAGAGCGGCTTCTTCTCCTTTTTCTGCGGCATTGAGAAGCTCTTCCCTGCTTTTATATGGGGTCATTTTCAGGGCTCCTGCTTCTATAAAAGCCTGATTTGCCGTCAGTAGCCCTTCGTCAACATCCCTGATTGCTTGCAGGTCAAGGGGTCCGTGATGAACTCCCGGGGCAAAAATACAGGCATCAATTGCCCCGATTACTTTTCCCGAAACTACCGCAAGGGTTACGGTATTTGAGCTTATATCCGAGACTACGAAGTCTTCATAACCCAGACACTTAATATGATACGCAATCCCCAGTTTTTCCGGGCTTGTCAGGTGAGAGAATACCTTCATTCTCGGATCTACTTTGCTTCTCATATGAAGACCGGGAATTGCCACTGCTGGAATTCCTGAGTTTTTGATTGCATCAAAAACCCTTGTGCCGCCTCCTGTCTTTTTTCCTGCGCCTTCAGTGCTCTGGAGCCCTCTCCCTTCAAGTTTCTTCACATCTTTGATTTCGGAAAAGCCATCTCCCATAGAATAAGTCAGAGCAACCAGCTCGATATCTTTGGCTTTGATTTCAAACTCTCTTTCAATAGATTCCAGAATTTCTTTTTCTGACATTGCAGCAGCTTCAGTCCTTCCAAGTTCAAAGGTCAGGATCTTTTCCCCTTCGATGAGTGCAAAGCGCATTGCTGTTGTCCCGTGGTCAACTCCTATGAACGCCAAACAGTAACCTCTCCTTAAACGCCTCAGAGGGCATTTCTTAGTATCTCATTCAATTCATTCATGATTCTATCCCCCTCCTCAGCGGTGCCAACCGTAGTCACGAGCCTTATCTCCTGAAAACTCCTGCCTTCGGAAAGCAATAACCTCAGGTTCCCTCTGGCATCAGCTCGCAGGACTTTGCCAGCAAGCTTCCCACCTGCGACGCCTTTTACGGAAATTACGGATGGAATTACTTTTTTTATCTGAGGATGCTGGCTTACAAGCTTTATTAGTTTTTTTCCAGCCCTCCCTCCAATGACTGTAGTGTGGGTTCCACCAAGCTTGTTCTTTGAAGGGTTTTGAGCATTTTCTTGTAAGCTGTCTTTATTCTCTGTCATTTTAGTCAAACCGGCTGACTTTACTTTTTTGTCAGTGCAATCCTGTTTATTGATATGTGGACTGCTTTCCCCTGCTCTCTGAAAAGTCTTTCTCTTGTTTGCTCTTTTTATATTTATAATGTTTATCTATTTATGCGGTGAGAATATGGGTGAAAGCAAAAAATTATGTAATAAATACCAGTTTATACGGTCTGGAATTGCAAAATTTTCATATAAAACAATTGCCATTCGGGCAAAAACCTGTAAAAAGAGAACTCCAGATGCCCGGTCACACTAATATAATATACCGGTCTCTGGACATTTTCCGACTTTTTTTAAAGTTGCTTTCCCGTAAGTCCGATGCTTAATCAAAATCAGATCTTTTCAAGTTCCTTCATTCCGATTAGCTTTATGTTACTCTCTTCAAGTGTTTTTATCGCCTTCTCTATTTCGTTTACCCGAACAATAAGAAGGGCTTTTTGGTCCCTGGTGACAAAAGCATAGGCATAGTCAAGGTTGATATTCGCTGCTCCGAAAACTTCCGCAATCCGGGACATGCTGCCAGGGACATCTTCCATTTCAATTCCCAGAACATTGGTTTCTGAAACAGTGAATCCTGCGTCATGGAGCACGCTGTGAGCATAATCTGACCTGTCAACAACCATGCGAATAATTCCGAAATCTCCGGATTCGGCAATGGTAAATGCCCGTATGTTTATGCCTGCGCTCTTCAATTTATTTGCCACGCTTGCAAGTCTGCCAGGTCAGATTATGCTCACAGCGTGCTCCATGACGCAGGATTCACTGTTTCAGAAACCAATGTTCTGGGAATTGAAATGGAAG
>DUIO01000239.1 GCA_013330315.1 Methanosarcina sp.
AGACTCTATATCGCTGTAGAGTTCGACTATGCGGGCTTGACCTGTTTCACTGGCCTGAGAAGGCGCTGCTGCGGAAGGCGGGAGAATCGATATAAGAAATAAAATAAATAAGAAAAATGCAGCTTTCATGGTTTTTCCCCGGTTCATGATAAAAAATATTGTGTAATATTAAAGACTTTTATTGTTTTCTAAGCTATGCATAAGTTTTACTAGATTTAATGAATACAGTTAATTAACATTAATTTTGAACAATGTTCACTTATAAGTTATAATATTTGCAATCATTAATAAAGTTTTTGAACAATGTTCACTTAGGTGATTGATTTCATATGCCGGCTAAAAAGACTGTTCAGGAAGATCAGAAGGGTGTCAAAAGGGACAAAAAAGCAAAGATTAGTTCTATTCAGGATGCCACATGTAAGCTGATAGAGACAAAAGGTTATGAAAATGTGACCATCCGGGATATAGCTGAGGCTGGCGGTGTGAGTATAGGGCTGATATATAAATATTTCCCGGGAGGCAAGTTTGACATCCTTAAAGAGATCAGTTATCAGTACACGGATGAGCTGTTAATGACAAAAAATCCCGAAAATGTCAATTTTGATGATTTTCCGGACTACATAAGGAACGTAATAAACAATATGCAGCAATACTGGAAAGATAACAGCTCTTTGACAAAAGCTTTGATTATGACTGCGCTGCTTGACAACGAGATCGTGGACGAAGTCAAAAATATGGATTTTAAAAACGAGTATTACAAAACTGTAGCTGAATTTTTTTTCCGTTTCAAAGGCGTTGAGATAGGTGACAAAGATCCTGTTGAAGTTCTTATGGACTGGGGGATTGCGGTAAAAGGTATTATCATCTGCGATGTAATCTATTCCCTGTCTCTTATCAAGAGTGAAAAATCCCTGACAGACCTGATGGTTGATATTTCTCTTAATATATGGGGTTATCAAAAAAATCCCTGAATAATCCCTGAACTCTTTCTGCTTAAGTCCGGCAGTAATTATTTTATATTAAACAGAACGAGAGTTTTCCAGTGTAAACTGGGTGAATAATTGTTATCTTTAGAAAGCTTACAGGCATATAATCTTACAGGCATATAATGAATCAAGCTTATTTTTATTCTTAATTTTTCCGGCAAAGAAAATAATAAAGTTTTAATCAAATACAGTACTCTTATTTTTGCACAAATTTTTTAAAAATAAAGAGAGGGTAACCATGAAAATAGTTGGAATATCATCAAGTCCCAGAGGCAAAAACAGCAATACCTTGAAATTGCTAAATGCTGCTCTGGAAGGGGCGGCTGAAGCAGGAGCAGAAGTAGAATCAATCGACGTTGCAAAACTGAAAATAAAATACTGTACGGCATGCCATTCGTGTTACGAAAAAGGGGTATGCAATATAAACGATGATTATCAGGGAGTACTTGAAAAGCTTCTGGACGCAGACGGCATAATCTGGAGCAGCCCGAACTATATTACAAATGTGACAGCTCAGCTCAAGACAGTCTTTGATAGGAGCCCACTTGTTATTCATGAGCAGCTTTTTGACGGAAAGTACAGCCTTTCTTTGACAACTGCAGGCAGTGACGAGCTTGATTTTGTCCTTGGCATTATGAATAATTTTATGCTGAACTGTGGAGGCAACTCTATAGGAGGAGTGGGCTGGCCGGTCGCACGGGGACCTGAAGCAATGGAAGCAGCAATTAAGAAATCTCGCGAAATGGGGAAAGACCTTACTGAAGCGATAAAAGAGAAAAGGCAATACCCTGAACAGGAAGCTTTACACGAAGCCTTCCGGGAACGGTTCAAGCATATTATCCTTGCCAATAAAGACGAATGGAAGCACAACTGCGATTACTGGATAGAAAAGGGCTGGATCAAAGAATAAATTTTAAATTGTCTCATTAATGGACAATTTTTAAAGCGAGATTTTCAAGAAAGATTCCGAGGGTTAATACTGTAAAAGTATTTGGGGAAATTTCAATGCTAAGCGTTGAGGAATTGGGAAAAAAGCTTATCGAAGCCGGAAGGCTGAAACTGCGCCCTCTCTGCGTTTATGCCACAGACGAGGTCCCTGAGGGGGCAGTCCCATCGTATACTGTAGACCGCTGTGTGGCAAAGGCTGTTTACACTTCCGCTCTTTTTAAAGAAACGCCTGCCATCTATGTAGAGGCTCGCCATGAGCAGTGCTGCCCTGGAGGGCTGGTCTGGATGGGGCTTGCTGAACCGCACCCCAAGCTGAAATACTTCGTAACTGTGGGCACGCCGGACTTTCATGGGGGAGCTGCCGAACATCTGAAGGCGACCCCTGAACTGTTCGATGAGCAAAAAGAACGCGCAGGAAAAATTACTCCTCATGGCAAATATACAGTCATTGCGCCATGTACAGATGAAGTTGCACCTGAGACTGCAAGAGCCTTTATCCTGTTCGCGGGCGCTGAGCAGACCAGAAACCTCTGCGGACTGGCTCAGTTCAACATCTCAGACCCCTTCTTCAGGACGATAGTACCCGGAGGACCTATCTGTACTACGATGATAGCTTTTCCGGCAGGTATGGCGGAAAATGCACCCGAAGACTCAGCTTATGTGGGGCCTGTAGACCCAACAGGGAATCCCTGGCTTCCTCCTGAGCTCATGATTATGGGCATCCCTGCAGGGCTCGCACAGCAGATGGCAGCCAACCTCGAAGAATCTTTTATCGGCAAACGGAGCAGGATAGCTTATCCTGAGAAGCGTATAGTTATAAAGCCGTATACAAAAGAATAAGGACGAATAAACCCTGTAAAGTTCTGCAGTTACATGTTTATGAATTGAAAGCAAAATGCAGTACGTCTTTAGTTTACAAACCGGCGCTTAAAGAGCTGGCAGCATGAAAATTGGTACAGGTTTCAGCCAGCTCAATGCCCTGTAACTTCTTTTTTACCTCTGAAATAATAAGAAACACTGGCTTCGAAAATACTTAAGAGCATTAACCAATCGATTAATTCCTTATTGCATTCCTGATACTGGTAAAATCTTGTTTCCCATGAGATCCGTAAAAACTGCCTTTTCCTTTAGTTATTGAATTCTGAAACTGACTTAGCTCACTTTTAGCTCATTTTTAGCTCATTTTTGAAGACTTTATCCTTAGCGGATGTACAGAGTGATTTAACGCAAAGAATGGTTAAACCCAAAGAGCAGTTTAACATAGAGAATAATTTAAAACAGATAATAATTTAAAACAGAGAATAAT
>DUIO01000215.1 GCA_013330315.1 Methanosarcina sp.
ATTAAATGGACTGAAGAGGATATGATCCGGCTCTGCGATACTATGAGAGAAATCAGCAAACCTCTGCTTATTGCAGCAAATAAGGCTGATATCGCCCCAAGAGAAAACCTGGACAGACTTAGAGAACTTGACAGAATAGTGATATCTACCAGCGCAGCGGCAGAGCTCGCTTTAAGGTCAGCGGCAAAGGCAGGGATAATAAAGTATACACCCGGAGATAGAGATTTCGAGCTGCTAACCCAAGAGGTTACGAAAGCCCAGAAAAAAGGGCTTGAAGCCATTTATAAAGTAATTGAACGGTTTGGCACTACAGGTATTCAGGAATGCATAAACAGGACTGTTTTTGAACTTCTGGACCTTATTGTGGTATATCCCGTAGAAGATGAAGGAAAATGGTCAGACAAAGTTGGCAATATGCTGCCGGATGCTTATCTTATGAAAAGGGGATCTACCTGCCACGATCTGGCGTATCAGATCCATACCGAGATAGGGAATCATTTCCTGTACGCTGTGGATGCAAGGACCAGGCTCAGGCTTGGGGAAAAGCACGAATTGAAAAACGGAGATGTAATTAAGATCGTATCCACTGCAAAATAACCCGCCTTAATAAAGNNGCAGATTTATTGCTTAAAAACTGCTGCTTTGAAAAGCTGAAAAAATATGTATATCTGAAGCTTGAGATAAAAATAAGAATAAATACCGGGCCATTTTAGGCTTTTTAGAAGGAATATTAAATGGACCTGCTTTCTTTCGGTCATCCTCTTTACGAGAGGTACCTGGCCTGGCAAATAACAAGGTCGGTTACAAAGACCCCTGTACATGTAGCTATCATACTTAAGGAAACAGATCTGCTTGAACATAACGGAATCGAAAAACTTCTTTCTACCTTTCTTACCTTCAAAAGATTTAAGATAGAACTTGTAAGCGTCTATGTAGATATTCTTAAGGCTGACCAACCCGTAAAAATAGAGCTTGCATCGACGCTTGGAGCCCGACTGGAAGAAAGTTTTATTGATCTCCCTGCAGGAGCGGGTTACGAAATATACGGGCTTGAAGGAGAAGTAAAGAGCAGCCGGAAGGGTAGAGATTTTTTTGTATACGTATCCCTTGGTTTTGGAGGAAGAGGAGAAATCACAAGAGCTGTAGCTTCTATTCTCGAAGAGGTTAAGGCAGGAGGCGTTAAGCCTGAAGAAGTAGACGAGAAAATGCTTGAATCGCGTCTACTTGTAAAGCACGAGCCTGATATAATGATCCGTTCCGGCGGGCAAAAACTTTCGGATTTCCTTGTCTGGCAGTCAGTGTATTCAGAACTTTATTTTACGGATGTGAACTGGAAAGACATGAGAAGAATAGACCTCATGAGAGTGATAAGAGATTTCCAGAAGAGACAGAGAAGATACGGAAAGTGAGAAAAAATGGAGTTTGGGGAAAAAACCGGGAGCCGTTATATTGTGATTGTGTGCCCTAAATGCAGGCAGCATGCCCAGATAACCGAAACAGAAGAAACCGGGAAAAAAACTCTTAGATGCCAGCACTGCGGAGCTCTACTGAAGACAAGAAAACTCAGGATATTCGGCTCTTTTGAAGAATTGCCCGAAGCCGTAGACTTTAGAACCCGACTGCAGGCTGAAATTTCCGGAAAGGGAAAAGAAACTTTTTCCCTGGATATATCGCCGAAAAAATCGGAAAAACCGGAGGTTTCAGGCTCAGAAGATAACGTTTTGAAGAAAACAGTTAAAATTCCAGAACTTAAAGATTCTTCCATCGTCTTATCAGCAAAAAAAGATCAAAAATCGGTTATGAGTGAGATCCTTAAAGCTTCGGATGGAAAAATAAGGATTGGAGAGTTTCGTGAAAGAGCCCTGGAAAAAGGGATCGATGAAGAAAAGTTCGAGAGGCTCCTGCGAATACTTATGGAGTCGGGAGAAATTTACTCTCCAGAACCCGGGGTTGTAAAACTCATATGAATTATTAATAAGCCCACGATATTGACGGCTCATTCATAAAAAGAAGGCAGGAAACCTCTGAGACTTTAGCTCGGGAGCAGTGACTATGCAGCTGAATGAGACAAACTTATATTAAGTACGAAAAGATTTACTATAATTATGTATTTAAAAGCGCAGATGTTTCGGATTTGGTCAACCGAACATTAGGCGATGAGATTTAAAAATAATTATATTAATTCGGAACTAATTGAAAAATACCTCCAAGCTGTCCGAAAAACAAGTTACTGAAATATATTACAATTTACTAAAATATATTACAATTTACTGAAATATATTATCTACTAAAATGGCTATTTATTGAATAGAAATTATCCCAAAATCGCACAGAAATCACCTGGAATTATTTATCAGGACCATTCATGAAATGCTCAATGTGTGGTTTTTGCGATTTTATCATTATTATTCATAGAGTTCACGGAATTTATACAGAGTATAACGGTGTTAGAGACATGATGGATCCGCAAATAGAAAGAAAACTCATTGAAATTATGAGGGTAATTCATGAAAGTGATAAACCCATAGGTGCCCGGGCAATAGCTGATGAACTGAACAACCGGGGCTATGATATAGGGGAGCGGGCTGTCCGCTATCACCTGAGGATCCTGGACGAGAGAGGGTTTACACGTAAACACGGATACGCCGGGCGTACGCTTACTGATCTTGGGGAAAGCGAAATGAATGATGCCCTCATAGGAGACCGCTTCGGTTTCGTGATATCCAGGATCGAAGAAATGGCATTCAGGACTACTTATAACCCTGAAACAGAGAAAGGGGAAGTTGTAGTAAACATTTCCTATTTTGATAAGGACGACTTTGAAACTGTTACAGAATTAATTTCGTATACGGCTCATGCAGGCTACATGATAAGCCCGAGAGTAAGAATCTTTGAAGAAGATTCGTCTGAAATGCCTCTGCCTCCGGGGAAGATAGGAATAGCTACGGTATGTAGTGTTACTTTTGACGGGCTTCTCCTTAAAGCGGGTATCCCTGTAGAACCCTCTTACGGAGGTATCCTTCAGATAGAAGACAAAAAACCAGCGCGTTTCCTTGATCTTATATCCTATAGCGGGACTTCCATTGACCCAATTAAAATATTTATGAACAGGACTCCTACTTCGGTACTTGGGGTACTCGAAAAAGGTGAAGGGAAAATTCTTGCCAATATGAGACAGATAAATGCCTCCGCTTATGATATGGCAATAGAGGTAATGAAAAAAGCAGAAAAAGTAGGTCTCGCAGGCTGTATCACTACAGGAGAAATTGATGAGTTTTTACTTGGGGCTCCTGTTGAAACCGGAAAATTCGGGGTTGCAATTGTTGGAGGAATTAATGGGATCTGCGCCCTTGAGGAGACAGGAATCGAAATTGAAACGAACCCTATTTCTTCTATGCTGGACTACAGAACAATGTCAGAGATATAAATAGAGTATTTTAAAAAACATAAACCGTTAAAAAAGTATAGCCGGGAACTACCAGGAATTTGAGGCAGTCGAATGCTCAGACTGACAATACTGTACGACAATGAAGCCTGCACCGGTTTTACAGGGAGCTGGGGATTTTCGGTACTGGTCGAAACAGACAGAGAAACCATTCTTTTTGACACCGGCTGGGATGGGACCCTGCTTCTTAAGCATATGAAGAAAGCCGGCATTGATCCTTCCCGTATAAGCAAGCTGGTTCTTTCCCATCAGCACTGGGATCATATAGGCGGTCTGCCCGAGATCCTCAATGCAAATCCCGGAATTGCCGTATATGTTCCTGCCTCTTTTTCGGAAAATCTCAAAAAGGAAATTAAAAAGAGATCTACATTTATAGAAGTAAAAGAAGCTATTGAGATTTCAAGGGATATCTGGAGCACCGGAGAGCTGGGGGATAAAATAAAAGAACAGTCCCTTGTTCTAATCACGAAAAACGGGTCGTATGTAATTACAGGCTGCGCTCACCCAGGTATCGATGAGATCATAAACGCTGCCAGCTTTCATGGAAAGATTAAAGGAATTCTTGGAGGGTTGCATGATAGTGACGTATTCGAGGGATTTAAAGAAATGAATATGATAGCTGCAGGGCACTGCACAACTCATAAAGAAAAAATAAAAGGACTTTTTCCCTCAAAATTCATGGAAATTAGAGCCGGTTTACGCCTTGAACTGACTGAGTGCTGATTTAAAGATTATCGCTTTTTATAAAAGATAGGATACAGGTAAGGATAGACTTATCTGATACAGTTACCTGATAGCTGATCTGAGCCGGTTGAAGTTTGATATTCTGTCTTCTACAGCGCTTGAAGCTATTATTTGAATTTATTTTCTAATTGTTAAAAGTATATCCGTTCCGGAAAACGTCTCAGGAGACATCCGAATAGAGTTATTTCCTGGTTGCAAAAACCGGGTACTTAATAAATTAAATAAAAATGAGTGTAGAAGTCACTAGAAGCGTATTGTCAGAAATAGAAATCAGAAGCATATAGTTAGAAATAGAATGCCCTCCAAAAGAATAAAAGATTTTGTGCAGAAAAATTAAAACCAGGCAGGACTGCAAGAACAGCCTGATTTTTGCCCTTGTTTCTGCCATATCTGTCTAATAAAATAGGCATATTCTGAAAGGCTATTTTTCAGGATACGGAAAGAATAGGGGAAGCCGTATCAAAATGATACCAGGGAGAAAACATCAATGCTAAAAATAGAAGACCTGACTGTAGAGGTCAACGGAAAGACCCTGCTTCATGACGTGAACCTCGAGGTTGAAAGAGGATACACAAATGTACTTTTCGGGCCAAACGGAGCCGGAAAATCGGCTCTCATGAGGACAATAATGGGTTTTAGTGAGTACAGAATTGTGAAAGGAAGGATATTGTTTAACGGGGAAGATATTACCCACCTTCCGATAGATGAAAGAGCCCGCCGTGGGCTGGGCATAATGATGCAGCGCCCGCCTGATATGTCCGGAATAAAACTGAGGGATCTTGTAAAAGTAGCATCGAAAGGAAAAAAGGATCCTGAAACTCTGGCAGAAAACCTCGATATGAAGCGTTTTCTGGATAGAGATGTAAATGTTGGATTTTCAGGAGGGGAAATCAAACGCTCCGAACTTCTCCAGCTTGCAGCCCAGAACCCAAAACTGTATCTTCTGGACGAGCCCGAATCCGGAGTGGATCTTGTAAGCATTGAACAGGTAGGGCTGACAATAAAAGGATTGCTTGCCGAAGGAATGGACTGCCCCGGTGAAAGGTGTACGAAAGGGAAGTCGGCACTTATAATTACACACACGGGCCAGGTTCTGGATTACGTGCAGGCAGACAGGGGATATATCCTCTGCAACGGCACGGTTATGTGTTCGGGAAATCCCATGAAAATGCTGGAAGAGATAAAAAACAAAGGGTATGAGGAGTGTGTAACATGCAGGCTGATGAAATGAGCCTTAAAAAAAGAGCCGAGAGTGCTGTTGATAAAAAAGCATCCTTCGGAGAGGATTTTGAACTGGAAAAATATGAAGAAGGTTCAAAGGTCAGCAAACCTATCGAAGATCTCCAGTCCCTCGACGAAGAAAGCAAAAGGACTTTACTCCAGGTAGGGGTAATCCCGAGCGAAGAAGGCAGATCCGGTAGCCTGCTTGTTCTTGACAATGCAGTTTCTCACTCTTCCCTGAAAGATGAAAATGTAGAGCTTATGTCCACGCATAAAGCCATGGAAAAGTATGAATGGCTTAAAGATTACTCCTGGAAACTTGTTCAGGTGGATGCTGACAAGTACACAGCAAAAACCTATCTTGAAGATGCCGATGGTTATTTTATAAGGGTGCCTGAAGGGAAGAAATCCTCCATGCCTGTCCAGACCTGCCTTATGCTTGGAAGCAAAAAAGCAGCCCAGACAGTCCATAACATAATAATTGTTGAGGAAGGGGCAAGCCTTGACATCATCACGGGCTGCACCTCCAGAAAAGGAGTCGAAGAAGGGCTCCACCTCGGGATCTCCGAGATGTACATAAAAAAAGGTGCCACCTTGAATTTCACAATGATTCATAACTGGGCTGAACAGATAGGAGTCCGTCCGAGAACGGTTGTGCATGTAGAGGAAGGCGGGACTTATGTTAGCAATTACATTTGCTTAAAACCCGTGCGCTCAGTTCAAACCTACCCTACGGTCAGGCTCGAAGGAAAAGGAGCGGTAACAAGACTCAACACCATAGCAATTGCACATGCGGGTTCCGAACTTGATCTTGGAAGCAGAGCCATTTTCAATGCCCCGGGTACGAGAGCAGAACTGATTTCGAGAACAATCACCATAGGTGGGAAGCTAATTGCGCGCGGAGAGATGATAGGCAATGCAAAAGGTGCAAAAGGTCACCTTGAATGTAAAGGACTTGTCCTTACCGATAAAGGCAGCCAGCTTGCGATACCTATCCTTGAGGCAAACGTAGACGATATCGAGCTTACTCACGAAGCAGCTGTCGGAAAAATTGCGAAAGACCAGGTAGAGTACCTGATGGCAAGAGGGCTTACCGAAGATGAAGCCGTTGGAATGATTATAAGGGGCTTCCTGGATGTTGGAATAAGGGGAATTCCGGAAGAACTGAGGGAAGAGATAGAGAATACAATTACACAGGCAGCTTTTGGGACTTAAATGGTATGAAAGGGGAAACACTGAGTTTCCCCCTCTCCCGAAAAATTAATGAAAAATCCTGAAAGGCGCAAAAGTGCTCTTCATAAAAGATCTGCAGCCCGCCTGCGGAAATAAAGCGCGGACCTGTAAAACAAACGCTTAAAAGACCAGGGAATCGGTATTAATAAGAAGGCAGATCTACAGATAGGAGTATTCTCGACCGGATATAATTTAATCAAAAAAGGGGTGTGTGGACCCGGCAGGAAAAAAGGAGAAACCTGCCGGTTTTATGGAGTATATGTGGATTTTAATGAGCCTGAAGCATAATTTTAAGACTAATCTTTTTGTGGAAAAAGGTCTTAAAATAAGCAAAACTCATTAAACCTTAATTTGCAGATTGAAGAAGGGGTATAAAAATATTGCCATATGGCTGGTTTTATGGAAAGAATTTACAAATGATATTAAAACAAAAAACACATTTTTTCTTAAAATGACTGATAAGGCTCTCTATCCACGCCGGAAAATATTTCAGAAAAATTTTCATTCCTTTAATGAATATTTACCACTGCAGTTAAGCGGGGTATAAATATATCTTCAGATTTTTTAGGATCTCTTTTGAAAGGGAGGAAGAATTGAATAATTCGGGAAAATGGAAAAATATTCCAGGATTGAAATATGATTCTGAAGATGCGTAATATTTACTTTCGGCTTAGAGAGGCGGTTTTCATATTTTATCAGGAATGTCAAAATGAGAGACTTAATGAAAAATAAGAATTTATAATAACATATATTATTTGTCAAAAAGTAGAAAGGGGATTTAATGACTGAGAAAGAGAGCAGGACTCTAAAAGAAAAAAGCCTGGAGAAAACCCCAACGGGCATAAGTGGTTTAGACGAAGTTACTTATGGCGGACTGCCTGAAGGCCGCACAACACTGATATACGGAAGTGCAGGCTCAGGAAAGACTCTTATGGCTATGGAATTCCTGGTTAAGGGAGCCGAAAAGTATGGTGAGCCTGGAGTTTTCATGGCGTTTGAAGAGACTTCTGAAGACCTGACCGAGAATTTTGCCTCACTGGGATTCGATCTTGACAGCCTGGAAGCCAAAAATAAGCTGATAGTTGACTATGTCCATATTGATAAAAGCGAGATTGAGGAAACAGGCGAGTACAATCTGGAAGGGTTGTTCATAAGGCTGGGACTAGCTATAGATTCCATAGGCGCCAAACGTGTGGCACTGGATACATTAGAAGTTCTGTTCTCAGGGTTCCAGAACGAAGCAATATTGCGTTCTGAGCTTCGCAGGCTCTTCCGCTGGCTAAAGGATAAGGGTGTAACAGCTATAGTCACCGGAGAACGCGGAGAATCATCCCTTACCAGATACGGACTGGAAGAGTATGTTGCGGACTGCGTTATCCTTCTTGATAACAGAATGGTAGAACAAATAGCTACCAGGCGCCTGCGTGTAATTAAGTACAGGGGTTCAAAACACGGCACCAATGAGTACCCATTCATGATAGAAGAAGACGGGATATCGGTCCTGCCTATCACTTCGCTGGGCCTGGAACACGAGATATCTTTAGAGAGAGTATCTACAGGTATAGAGCGCCTGGATATAATGCTTGGGGGCGAGGGATACTATCGCGGGACTACCATACTTATCTCAGGAACGGCCGGCATGGGCAAGANNGCATTTGAGGAATCCACAGATCAGATAGTGAGGAATATGAATTCAATAGGCATAGATCTCCAGCAGTATATCAATTCTGGCATCATGAAAATTCATGCTTCCAGACCCATGACATACGGTCTGGAAATGCATCTAATATCCATGCGCAGGTCTATAGATAGATTCGAGCCAGACGTTGTGGTTATAGATCCTGTTTCCAACCTGGTTAACGTAGGGTCTCAAGTAGACGTCAAGCTCATGCTCACCAGGCTTATCGATTACTTGAAACACAAGAATATTACTGCTGTGTGCACCAGCCTGGTAGAGCACGAGAGCACGGAGGGCGTGAGTGCTCAGGGTGTATCTTCCATCATGGATACCTGGATCAATCTTCGCTTTTTCGAGAGCGACAACGAACGCAACCGTGGGCTTTCAATAATCAAGTCAAGAGGTATGGGACACTCAAACCAGATCAGGGAGTTTTTACTGACTGACCACGGCATAGATATTCAGGATGTGTATCTGGGCCCATCGGGAGGTCTTCTTATGGGCTCTGCAAGAATTATTAAGGAAGCCGAAGAGGTATCCGAGGCAGTGGTTCAAAGTCAGGCTATTGCGCGCAAGAAGAGAGAGCTGGAAAACAAGATAAAATCCCTGGATGCCCAGCTAGTGACCTTGAACTCTGAGTATGAGATACAGAAAGAGGAGCTGGACAGGCTCGCCTCCGAGGTNNTCTGGTAAGTGGCAGAAGCAGGATAGCCGGTATGAGAAAGGCAGATAAGTCCAATGGGCAGTGAGGGTCTCAATGGAAGACGCGGAACAGCCCGGTTGCTCAGCAAATGATGGCCGGTACGAAGAAAACATTTACGAACTCAAACTTTACGTGATATGCGACAATCAGAAGAGCCAGATAGCTTTTGCTAACCTGAAAGATATTTGTGATAAATATCTGGAGGGGAAATGCCATATCGAGATCATAGACCTCAAAAAGAGTCCTGATCTTGCCAGATTAGACCAGATAGTAGCCGTTCCCACCCTTATTAGAAAGAATTATCCCGGGAAGAAGATCGTAGGGGACCTTTCTGACCAGAAAAAGGTCATGGAAGTTCTGGACTTAAGAACTCCCAGTTTTACTGGTGCTAGTAATGAGAAAGGCTCTGTATAGAAAACCCCTTCAGAGGGATCGAAGGCTCATATCTTGAGAAGCAAGAGGTCAAAAGATGACCTTCAGCCCTACATCGGCAGT
Source organism: Methanosarcina sp. (assembly GCA_013330315.1). Taxonomy (GTDB): domain Archaea; phylum Halobacteriota; class Methanosarcinia; order Methanosarcinales; family Methanosarcinaceae; genus Methanosarcina; species Methanosarcina sp8098u. Next base: position 9,520 of record DUIO01000215.1, read on the forward strand.
GATTTGTTCAGGCAGCAATCTCAAAATCTGGACAGATGGGCTTTTTCTTTATCCCATAACCCCTGCTAATCATATAGAGAGTCCAAAGAGTAAAGAAAGAAGGCAGCCCGGTAAAAAGCAAGCCTTCTTAGGCTAAAAAAGGTGGAAATAAGATGGAAAACGCAGCACAAAATGACAATGGACCCGAATCTATAGAGTCCGATACTATGTCTGATCAGGAGCCTTATATCCTGAGGTTATACGTTGCAGGTCAGACTAAGAAAAGTTTGACAGCCGTTGCAAACTTAAAGAAAATCTGCGAGGAACACCTTGGAGGCAGGTACAGGATTGAGGTTATAGATCTTCTGGAGAACCCGCAACTTGCGAGAGGGGATCAGATATTAGCCGTTCCGACACTGGTTAGAAGACTTCCTCCACCTATANNTATAAAGAAAATAATAGGAGATCTTTCAAATACCGAAAGAGTCCTGGTAGGTCTGGACCTGCGCCCTGCGGAGGAATATCATGTCAAATAATGAAGAAACCGGAAAGCAGGAGGTAAAGGATTCAACAGCCGCTTTTGAGGAAGCCCTTGCCAAAAATGAGGATAAAGAATACATCCTGCACCTTTACGTCGCAGGAATGGGACCAAAGTCCATACAGGCAATAAATAATATCAAACGAATATTTGAAGATTATATACCCGGCAAGTACCAGCTGGAGATTATCGACATATACCAGAATCCGGTCTTTGCTAAAGATGGCCAGATAGTTGCAGCCCCAACTCTCATAAAAGAGCTACCTCCACCTTTGAGGAAGCTAATAGGCAGCATGTCAGATACCGAGAGAGTCCTGGTTGGAATGGACTTGAAATCTAAAAACGACAAGGATGTTAAAAAATAATTGACCTTTGGAAAGGATATAGTAAGCATGAGTTCTAAATTGGGAAAAGACTCGGAACCTTCATCATATCAGGCACTATTAGCTAAGAATCGTACTCTTGAGGCAGAGGTACAGGACCTGAAAACACGCCTGGAAGAGGCTGAAGAACTCAAGCGTGCTATTAGCGAAGGAGATCTTGATGCCCTGGTCATATCCAGACCTCAAGGAGAATTGATTTTTACTCTTGATAGTGCTGACCGTGCATACCGTATGCTGGTCGAGACGATGAATGAAGGGACTGTTACCCTTGCATGCGACGGAACTATCCTTTACTGCAACCGCCATTTCGCAGAACTCGTAAAGAGGCCTCCCCAGGTTGTAGTTGGTACGTCTATCTATGAATTTATCGCACCCGAAGATATCATCATTTTTAAGGCACTCCTGCAACAGGAAACAGGCAAGCGAGAAATCAAACTTCTGTGTGAGAGCTGTATGCGGGTGCCAGCATATCTGTCTGTCAGCTCATTAAAAACAGAGGGGTCCCCAAATGCATGGTGCCTGGTGGCTACAGACCTTACAGAGCAAAAGAAGAACGAAGAAATTGTTGCTGCTGAGCGGCTTGCCCGGTCGATTATAGAACAGGCTGCTGAAGCTATAGTTGTTTGCGATACTTCAGGCAAAATCATCCGGTTTAGCAATGCAGTATCCAGGATCTGCGAGTGCAATCCGATTTTTAAGAGGTTTGAAGAGATTATAGATATCAGGTACTCGGAAGGAAAAAATGCAGGCAAAAGCGTTTTTCCAGTCTCTTCTGCTCTGAAAGGCTTCGAGATTCTTGGGGTGGAGACTGTACTTGAGCTTAAAGGATGCCGGAAATTCTACTTACAATTAAACTCAGGGCCTCTTAGAAATGCAGATCAGAAAATAATAGGCTGTGTGGTGACCCTTACCGATATCACGGAACGCAAACAGGCAGAAGAGGCAATGAGCTATGCTTCGGAACAGAGAAGACTGGCTCTGGAAATAGCCCAGCTGGGCACGTGGGAATATGATGTGGCAAGTGGTCTGACGCGCTTGGACCAGAGATGCGGGGAGATATTCGGTCTGGACCGGGAGCAAGCCCATACACTGGAAAAGTTGATGGCAGTAGTTCACCCTTGTGACCGCCAGCGTATTAGTGAAGAGATCTCTGCCGCATTAGACCCGGAAGGGCCAGGTATTTACAATACAGAGTATCGTATTCGGCGCGAAGATGGGATAGAACGCTTTGTAGCCGTTCGCGGAAGAGCGCTATGGAGAGATCGGAAAAGAGAACCAGTGCGGCTCCTTGGCACTCTTATGGATATAACCGAAAATAAAAAGATGGAAGAAGAGCTGCAAGAAAGCGAATGCCAGCAGCGGGAGTTGGCCCGTTCGATAGAGGTGGAAAGATCCCGGCTGGCAGCCGTCCTGGAGAATCTGCCTGTGGGAGTATGGATAACGGATATGAACGGCAATATTATTGGGACAAACAAAGCAGCCGATGATATCTGGGCTGGCAATGTTCCGCTTGTGAAAGAGGTTAAAGATTATTCGCAGTATACCGCATGGTATGTCGACAGCGGCAAACTGCTGGCATCGGAAGAATATCCTGTTGCCAGAGCACTGTTAACAGGCAAGTCAGTTCAGCCCGTCGAACTGAACATNNCCGTTTTGATGGTACCGGAGGCACGGTCCTTGTTTCCGCTTCACCGATTAAGGACAGGCAGGACAGGTTAACGGGAGCTGTAGGAATTAACCTGGATATAACCGAGCGTAAGAGGGCTGAAAACGCATTATATCAGGCGTATGAAGAAATCCGGGAACAATCAGAGAAATTAAAGGACCAGGCTAAAAAGCTCCGGGAAGCTAATGAAGCTCTCAGCCAGAGCGAAAAGCGGTTTAGGCTCCTGAGCGAGGCTAATTCCATTCTTCTTCTAAGCAAAGAGCCAGAAAATGTAATCCAGAATATTGCCGAAAAAATGATGCGCCACCTGAATTGTGACGTGTTCTTTAACTATGTATTCGATGAGACTCGGGACAGACTTTATCTCAATGCCTGCGGTGGAATAAGCGAAGATGTGGCTAAAGAGATTAAGTGGCTTGATAAGGAGTGGGCCATCTGCGGCTGTGTTGCCCGTGATGGTTGCCGTATTATCTCCAAGGATGTCCAGAATAACGGAGACACCCGGGCTAACCTTGTGCGATCCATGGGGGTTCAGGCTTATTCCTGTCAGCCGCTCCGTATAGGAGAAACAACGATAGGCACACTCTCTTTTGGTACGAGGAGCAGAAAAAATTTTACGGAAGAGGAACTTGCCCTCATGAGTACAGTGGCTGACCAGGTGTCAGTGGCTATCGAGCGCAGGCGGTCCGAGGATGCGATACGGGAAAGCAGAGCGCAGCTTGAAGCAGAGCTGGCAGACACAAAGCTCCTGCAGAGTATAAGTGCAGAACTTCTTCATGAGGATAATACTCAAGCACTATATGAAAAAATTATTGATGCTGCAATGCAAATTATGCATTCCGAATACGCGAGCATACAGATGTTCTACCCGGAAAGTAAAAACGGTGGTGAACTTAAATTGCTGGCTTTCCACGGATTTAACCATGAAGCGGCAAAGTTTTGGAAATCTGTGAATGCCGATTCGTCAAGCAGCTGTGGTAACTCCTTGCGTACTGGCAAAAGGGTGATCGTTCCGGATGTAGAGAATTGTGATTTTATGACCGGTTCTGAGGACCAGATAATTTATCTCCAGGCTAGCATTCGTGCAGTGCAAACCACACCCCTTCTATCCCGCAAAGGTGAGCTGGTAGGCATGATCTCGACTCACTGGAGCAATCCACACGAACCATCTAAGCGCGATCTGCGGCTGCTGGATATTCTTGCCAGGCAGGCCGCTGACCTTATTGACCATAAACAGGCAGAAATAGCGCTGCGCGAGAGCGAAGAAAAATACCGCAATATTATAGAAACAGCTAATGAAGGCATATGGATAGTTGACTCCGGGTCCAGGATTAGTTATGTAAACAGGAAAATGGCAGAAATGCTGGGGTACGGTCAGGAAGAGATAATTGGCAAATCTGCATGGAGTTTTACCGATGAAGAGGGGAAAAATATCGGTAGACAAAATATGGAAAAAAGGAAGCGCAGTATTGATGGAAACCAGGAATTAAAATTACTGCGTAAAAATGGTTCGCCTCTATGGACAATTGTAAATGCTAAGTCCCTTTTTGATAAAAACGGCAAGTTTACAGGCTCTATGAAAATGCTTACGGATATTACCGAGAGAAAAGAGGCAGAAGCCAGGCTGAAAGAAACACTTGATAACTTAGAAGATCTGGTTAAAGAGCGTACATCAGAGCTTGAGAAGGCATACAGTTCATTAAAAGAGAGTGAAAGAAGTCTTGCTGAAGCCCATAAAATGGCTCATCTAGGAAGCTGGTATCGGAGCTTTATAACTGATAAAGTACAATGGTCTGATGAAACATACCGTATTTTCGGATTTGAACCTCAGGAATTTGAAGTAACATTTGATTCATTTTTAAGTCACGTCCATCCGGAAGACCGAAAATACGTATATAGTAATATTAAAAAAGCCTTAAATCACGAGCCCTACAGCAGTGAGTACAGAATCGTTTCAGCTAATGGAGTGGAGCGCGTAGTCCACACGCAGGGTGANNTTCAGGGAAAGCCAGAACCGTGTTACGTCCATGGCACTCATTCATGAAGAACTGTATAGGGGAGATAAAAGTGATGAACTTGATTTTGCAGCTTATCTTCGCAAATTTACCGCAGATCTTTTCAGTTCTTATAGCCTTGGAAATAATATCAGCCTGAAAATAGATCTCGAACAGGTACATGTGGATATGGATACTGCAATCCCACTTGGTATTATTGTAAATGAACTTGTCTCAAATTCTCTAAAGCATGCTTTTCCTGATAGAAGTGAAGGTGAAATTTGCATAAGCCTGCAAAAAACTGAAACCTTTGCAGTAAAATCCAAGATATTCGGTCAGGACTTCAAAGAGGTAAATGGCTTCCAGTATATATTGAGAGTAACGGACAACGGAAAAGGTATTCGAGAAGAAATAGAATTCCAGAGAGCAGATTCCCTTGGACTTCAGCTTGTAAATATTCTGGTTGAGCAAATAGATGGCTGCATAGATCTAAAAAGGAACTGCGGAACGGAATTTGCCATTTGGTTTGGAAATAGGGCACAAAAAGCCCTCTAATATTCATTTAAGCTATTCCAAAATTTATTCGGTCCTTAAGATGTATTTTTACTAAAACCTATTTTTACTGAAACCTATTTTACTCATTATATATTCAGAGTTTCATGACTGCTTTTGGATCAGTAGCTCGATTGACTATTTCTAATTAAATATTCCAAAAAACTGTTTTCAGGTTTTGAAATTAGCTTGTTGGATGCTGATATGCTGTATAAATACCGGCCCGGCGACAGAATTAAAAAATACAGTACTTCTGATTTATGGCTTTATTCTACAGTATTTGCCAGTATATATATACGCCGGATATAATATTACAGTACTGTAGAATAGAGGAGGGATTGGATAATAGATTTTGCCTGCAAAGAATTCAAAATTGAGGATGTAATCAAGTGCGCTCTCAACCTTACAAAAGCTGATCTGAATGTTATGAAGTATTTCTTAAATGAACCCGAGAAATGGGTTGATACTGACGCCCTTTCAAAATCACTTGAGCTTGATATTTCTACAGTCCAGCGCTCCGTAAAAAAGCTGCACGAAAAAGGAATTCTTCAGAGGTCGCAGCAGAACCTTGACGGAGGGGGCTATGTCTTCATTTACAAAATTCATTCGAAAAATCAGATTAAAAAAGTAATTCTGGAAATTGTCCAGTCCTGGGCTGACAGACTGGG
>DUIO01000005.1 GCA_013330315.1 Methanosarcina sp.
CCAAGGAGAAACTTTCCGAGAGGAGCAAAAAGAACGAGGATGATAAGGTCATTTACCGAGACCTGAATCAGAGCATAATTAATATTGGCTCTTGCAAGATAAGTCCAGACAAGCACCATAGCTGTACACGGGGCAAGCCCGAGAAGGATCATGCCTGCGATATATTGAGCCTGAAGATCGGAAGGAATAAGATTTTCAAAGAGGACACGCATAAAAAGCCATGCAACAAAAGCCATTGTAAAGGGTTTGATTGCCCAGTTTACAATAAGAGTTAGAACAAGGGGTTTCAGGTTTGCTTCAACGTTCAGGATTTCCTCAAAATTAATCTTAAGCATGATTGGATACATCATGATCAGGAGCACGACGGCTACAGGAATCGAAACGTTTGCAATTTCAATGCCACCGAGGGTGCCGGCAAATCCTGGAAAAAGATAACCTATTGCAGTCCCGAGTATGATACAGACTGCAACCCAGATAGAGAGGTATTTGCTGAAAAAATCAAGCTCCCTTTCTTCGTTATCTTCAGGCATATTCTTCTCCTTCCTCCCATTCTTCCCCTTCGAACTCTTTGCTTGCAGGGACGATCATTACAGGTTTTGTGGTTTTCCGGAGTACGCTTTCTGCCGTGCTCCCGAGCAGAAGGTTCATTAAATCACCTTTTCCACGGGCGGTCAGCACTATCAAAGTGATGTCTTCCATACTGGCAAGTTTAACAATTTCATCTGATGGAATACCTTCAACGACAAGGTACTGACTCTTTATACCTCCAAGCCGCTCCTTTATTCTCTTGAGTTTCTTTTTTGCTTCTTCTCTTTGCTCATCCAGCAGGTCCATATCTTTTATATCGTCTATTACATGCAGGAAAAGAACGTCTTTTATTACCTCTTTAAATGCTTGAAGCTGTTCTATCGCCTTCATTGATTCTTTTGAAAAGTCGAGAGGTACAAGAACTCTGGAAAAAGTAGCCCTGCATGCCTTTTCATAAACTTCTTTTCCTTCTTTCAGGGCATCATACTTTTCAATTAACAGTATTTTTTTCGAACTGCGAGCTATGTATTCCGTAGTTCTTCCGAGAAGCTTCCCTTTTATAAATCCTTTAGTGGTGGCCCCCATTATTATTGCATCAACATCTTTCCTGTCAGCAGTCTCTGCAATTGTCCTTTTTGCATCCCCCACCACTATCAGGGTCTCGGCTTCAAGTCCGAGTTCCCTTACAAAGCCTGCGTAATCTTCAATCCTCTTTTTTGCATTTCGCTCAAACATAGGGGCAAGCCCCTGGCTTTTGTGTATATCCACCACATGCAGAAGGATAACTTTCTTCAATCCAGCGTTTTCAAGTTCTCCTATGCAGCTGAGCAAGTCTTCTGTTTCAATAGTAAAGTCCACAGGAACAAGCAGTGTATCTATCATTATATACCCCCATTTTTAATTTCCCTCATCAAATTGTTGTATAGGCAATATCAGGTAGATCCTATTAATCAATTTTTCATATCTGCATTTTTATAATTTTATTTGTTAATTTGTTCTTTAATTTTTTAAAGAGTATACATTTTATTTATTACCTGAACAAGGAAATAGGTTTGCGTAATACAGCGAATAGGGTTTAAATAGTGAATGGGATTCAAGTAAAGAATGGGATTTGTCAGCCTCACGTCAGCCCTAAATTAGCTTTAAGTTAATCTAAAAATTTACTGGGTAAGTTATCATATTACTGGATAAATTTCCATGTCGCTGGATAAGTTTCTATATTTATGGATAAATCCTAAGTTCTAAGAAAATCTAGACATCTCTAAATCTGTGCTTACTTTAAAATCTGGCTACTTAAGTACAACTGTTCTATTTCAAGAATCTTTGATATTGAAATTTCTCTGGATAATTTTTACCTTAAGAATCGATTTTCGATATTTTTCCAGGATCAATAAACTTCAATAAATTTGATTAGATCCTGCTTTTCAGCCCTTTAAAATTAACCTTCCAGAAAGAGCAAGTTCTTAAAAGACCTTTTCAATCGTCTTTAAACTCAATGCTCATGCTGCCTGCCTTTTTTACCAAGGATTTTGCAAGGAAACCACTTTCCATTCTGCAGAGATTGAGCACTGCACAGGGTACAAGGCAATTTGAAGAACACTGAGCTTCTTGTGCCCTATCAATCACGTAGTTGTTTTTGATATCAAGAATTTCCATCATGGGAACTTCCATGTGAGAGAACTTCTTTATCTTTTCACATGGGGTCTCGATATCAATAATAATTTTATTTCCCTTTTTACTTCCATGTACTTTGTGGACAAAACCACAGATAGTAGAATTTACAGTAAATTCGGCCAATTTGTCACCCTTAATTTTGGTCATTTAAGTTTTTGATTATTAAGAACGATAGTTTTAGCAGTGGATAGATGTTAATTGAAACCTGAATCATTCCGATTGCAGTATCCCAATGACCTTTTCGAGAACCTCGCCTACTTCTTCATCCTTTGGATTTCTACCCTTTGTTTTCTTAATCCCTAATTCTGAAATTACTATCTGGCGGCCAACTTTAAAACCTGCAAGTTCGAGAGTCTTGCTGGCACAGCTTACCGGACAGCCATCAATTGCAATAATCCTGTCAGAAGATTCAGCGGATTTCATGAGTCCTGGAGCTCTGGCTCCTATTCCAACAGTGCACATAAGATCTCCAATTCCATTCTCTTCAAGCGCAATGGCGATTTTATTTGAGATCTGTCCAACGTTGGCTGCCCCTGCGCAGGGGAAAAGCGCAACGTTTGCCGAGCCGCATGAACATTTAGTTTCTTTATTCTCTACGGTGTAAGCTGCCATTTTTATCCTCCTTCTGATGCTTTTTTAGTTTTGAATTTTTTTACTAAAAGCAAATGTTTTCGGTTATTTTGCAATCCATTTTCGAATATCTTTTTCGTCTGGTACTTTGCCCGCAAGTTTTACGTCTCCATCGATAACAACTGCAGGTGTAATCATAACGCCGTAGCTCATAATTTTTTCAATATCCTCAACTTTAATTACTTCAGCTTCAACGCCAGTTTGTTTCAGTACTTTTTCAATCGCTTCTTTTGTTTTCTTGCATTTGGCACATCCAGTTCCGAGAATTTCTATTTTCATACATTTTCCTCCTTTTCCATTAGTTGAGCTTTTTCTACTTGCCTTTAATTTACTTTGTCTCTAATTTACTTATTTTAAATTTCTATAATCTTAGAAGACGTTAGCAAACTTACAGCAATATATTGAATAGATAACCTGTAAAGATTATCGAAATTGCTATAATTGAAACAAAGATAGCAATCAGTTCTTTTTTCAACACCTTTCTAAGGATAACCATCTCAGGTAGAGATACAGCTGTAACAGACATGAGAAAAGCCAGAGCGGTTCCTACCGGAAGTCCTTTTCCAATCAAGCTTTCTACAATAGGTATCATTGCCATGACATTTGAGTACAGAGGCACTCCAATAAGGACGGAAATCGGCACTGCAAGCAGATTGTCCTTGCCAGCATATTTTTCGAGTATGCCTTCAGGAGCATATCCGTGGAAAATACCACCTATAGCGACTCCTATTATTACATAGAGCCAGACCCTGCCCACAATTTCTTTTACACTTTCAATGGCATAATCTGCTCTTTCCTTCGTTGTTAGTTTTTGATCTTCCGTGTTTTGCTTTCCTACTTTCATTTTGTACACAAAGTCTTCCACGTATTTTTCAAGCTTAAGAAGACCAATTAGATAACCACCCAGAACGCCAAGTACAACACCCGATATAACATAAATTACTGTAGCCTGAAGCCCGAGAGTAGCCCATAAAGCAGCTACTGCAGCCTCATTTACAAGAGGAGAAGTGATCAAAAAGGCGAAAGTGACTCCTAGAGGCACTCCAGCTTCCACAAATCCTATAAAGATTGGAACAGATGAACACGAACAAAAAGGGGTCACTGCACCAATAAGAGACGCGAGAAAATAATATCTGATCCCTTTTTTGCTTCCCAGGACCTGTCTTGTCCTTTCAGGCGTAATATACGTCCTCATGTAAGAAACGATAAAAATCATTACGGCCAGAAGGACGAAAATTTTCATTATGTCATATATCACAAAATTAACACTAGAGGCAAGGCGCGTATCAGGCGCAATCCCGAAGGCCTCATATGTCAGTTTGTCAGCAATCCATTGAAGAGGATAAAATATATCGACCATTTTGGATCCTCCTTTTTATATCCATCATTTCTTTACTGTTACTTCAATTCTCAAATATATCAATATATATTGATATACTGCGTACTATATAAATGTTCCCGTAGGGATCTGAATATTAAATTCATTTAAAATACCATTATGCATTTATGCTACCAGTAGACCTTCCAGATATTTTCAGAGAAAAAACCGCAGATCCACGGAATGAGAGAAAAGATGGAATACAGATAATGAGAAAGGAGGTTTCCTAAAACTGAGATTGAGCCTATCCCAAAACCAATTTTGAGCCCCAAATTCAGAATAGTTTCAGAACTGTTTCCTAACCAGTAAATAGGTTATGATTTCAAGACCGAAATCCAGAGGAATATTTTTTGAGTTTCGGATAAGCTCATTAAGTAAAAGAATTGCGATATGAAAAGAAGACTTCCTTCTTCGGATAACTGTCGGTTAGTTGGAAGAGTGAATATTCTTCTGAAAAAAAAGAAAAGTAAGAAGAATTCATTTCATTCAAAATAGAATATCGGTATTTATGGACCTGTGGAAAAAATTTTAGTCCACTCATAACTTTTAGGGAATACAACCTTAAGTTTTCTATAATACGAAATGTTATTCTCCAAGGACTTCCAGGATTTTCCTGATTTTTTCGTTTTGTATAGAATATAATCTCTTTTTGCCTTCTTTTCTTACTTTAATTATCCCCCAATCCTGTAGTTTTGCAAGGTGCATTGAGGTATTGGATTGAGTCTTGCCAATAATTTCTGGGATCTCACACGCACATATTTCTCCTTTACTACCATGTTTATTTTCCCCACATTTGCACTCAGATTCAATTAAAGCCTTGATGATTCTATATCTTGTATCTTCGCTAAGGGCCTTGAAAAGTTGCAGATTCTCTTCATTAATCATATCATCATATATTGAATGTAAAAAGTATATATACTTTTATAAAGATAGAAGTTAATCTTTAACTGAATTATCCTTACGAGTTTCCGAGATCTTAATTGCTTATTAGCCCTTATTTCTGCCCTTACTGTCCTGATCCCCTTCTTAGAAAATTAAAATATAATTGTCGGCCTTGAAACCGGTTAATATTGTAGTTTCGTTCGAATATTGTAGAAAAGCCACATCTGCCTATTACTACTATCTTTGAGGTATTCCTATCTTTGAGTTTTTATTTCCTTAATGGTTCTCTTTTTACGCCATATCGATAGACATAAATATCAATAACTCTTGATATACCTTATAGATCGCTAATGAAGGTGTTCTTATATGGGCAAACTTGGAAAAAATTTGCTTGGAAAATTAGTTGGAAACGGCAAAAGTTGCTGTTGCTGCGGCCCTTCTATTGTAAGTGTCAAAAAGATAAAAGTTGGAAACAAAGAGATGGAAATTGCCGGATTGGACGAGGAATTCGAAAAATATTCTTCTGAAGGCAATGCACCGGAAAACATAAACATAGAAGAACTCGTCCAAAACCTTCTAAAAATAAATGAAATTTCTGAAGGAGAACTTGATAAATTCAAAATCGCAGTACTGAAAGAATATGAAACATACTGGCAGAAGAAAAGAAAATAATCGTATTTACATGTATAGATATGAGATACATGTATAGATACGTTGATACATTTATGGCAAAATTTTGTTGCAGGGCGATGGAAATGAATCTCAAATGCTCAATTTGCGGAAAAGAGGAAGATTCGTTGCTCAGAGCAAATCACAGGGACTTAGGATTTATAAGGCTGTGTGTGAAATGCTGGTCAAAAGAACAGAGTAAAAACATGCTACTTCCTTTAGAAGGTGGTGGCAGCTGCTGCAGGTAAACTCATGGAAGCTGAAAGAAAATCAGATGTAAATAAAAGAAAGCGTGAAGTGGAAATTGGAAGATTGGAACGTTTTATTTTTGANNTATTAAAAGAAGGAGAACTCTGTGCCTGCGAATTAACTATTGCCCTTTCCAGCTCTCAATCGACTGTTTCTCACCATCTTTCAGTTCTGAAGAGTGCGGGCCTGATTAAAGAACGGAAAGAAGGTAAATGGTCTTACTTCCGTCTCTCGGAAGGAGCAGTCATTGAAATACTTAATCAGGCAAAGCTGCTACATGGCAAATGAGCTTTCAGTAAAGTTCTCTTTTTTGGAAGTAGTATTCAGAGACGAAATTCAAATCTTCAAAAATAGTTTAAGCTTTATAAAGTCGGATTTCTGAGAGGATGTCTGGTATTTCCAGGGCTCCAATAGCTGTAGCTTTTGATAATTTAAAGAAAAAATAATTTTGAAGGAAGATCAAAATGTTCTGGGATAATTTAACTGTGGCAGCCAAGTTCTTTATTGGGATTGCCGTAGAGCTTACTGTTTTATTTATAGGCATAACTTTTCTTGTGGGGCTGATTCAGGAGTATGTACCTGAAGAAACCGTAAAAAAAGCTATTGGAGGGCGGAACAAAGTTGTAGGCAGTATCCTGGGGGCAGGATTTGGTGCAATTACTCCTTTTTGCTCCTGTTCAACCATACCGCTTCTCCTGGGAATGCTCAAGGCTGGTGTACCTTTTGCTGCAGCAATGGCTTTTCTTTTCTCATCACCCCTGCTAAACCCGGTAATAATATCCCTATTTATCATTTTACTGGGCTGGAAAATAGCTGCTCTTTATTTTACCATCGTCTTCGTGTCAACAATTATTATCGGCCTTTTACTTGACGGGTTAGGCTTTTCCAGTCAGATTAAGCCAGTTGCTGTTGTGCGAAACAGCTGTGACTGTGAGCAGGAAAGAAATGCAAAGTCCAGAATACAGCGGTCCGCAGTATTCGCGTTTAGCCTTTTTCGTCAGCTTATGCCTTATCTCCTCATAGGAGCAGGGATCGGGGCATTCATTCACGGATTCGTGCCCACGGATATTATTTCCCGCCTCGCCGGACCAGACAATCCTGTAGCAATTCCTGTTGCTGCAATTATTGGTGTTCCCATCTATATCCGGGCTGAAACTATGATTCCTATTGGACTGGCACTCATCGAAAAGGGAATGAGTGTAGGAGCTGTTCTGGCACTGATAATTGGCGGTGCAGGAGCCAGCATACCTGAGCTGACACTTCTGTCATCAATATTCAAGAGAAAACTGCTAACAGCCTTCTTGGTGACGATTTTTTCAATAGCCGTGGTTGCAGGATATCTTGCAAATATGCTGGCACTATGAAAACTTTCAAGGAAGTTAAGGAACGATGCCAGGCAAACTGATCAAAGACCTGACATCATTCTCCAAATACCTTGGAGATCCAGTCTTTTATTTCGTCTCTGACCCGACGGAAAAACTCGAGCTTCTCTTCTTCTGACCCCACAGCTGCAGCAGGATCCTCAAAACTTTTATGAATCACTTCTTTTGCTCTGGGGTATTCGGTCGGAACCTCCAGGTTCGTACTGCAGACAGGACAGGAAACTTTAGCCCGATCACATACTGTGACTGCCATATCAAAAATGATATCCCGGAATTCTTTGGGAGTTTTGGAGTATTGACTGGAGATGTCAATGTTAATTTCCTTCATAACCTGAACAGCATGAGGATTAACAGTTGTGGCCATAACACCGGCGCTGTAAGCTTCATATTGGTTTCCATAAATATTCCTCAAAAGACCTTCCGCCATCTGAGACCTGGCTGAGTTGTGGGTACATAAAAAGAGAACTTTCTTTTTTTCCTGTGATCTTACATTTGATACCATCTAACTGTTATTGCATATAATAATTGATTAGCATTGTGATGACCTCTCAACTGCTAGATTAAATACTAAAAATTAGAGAATAAGTAAAGATTCTAGCATTAAAAGAAGTAAAGATTCTTTAAGTATTAAAAGAAAATTGGAGGTCGGTAAAGCAGCCTTCAGGGACTGCTGATGTTCACTCATACTTTTTTTCCGTGTTTGTCCGGTCTCCTTATTACACCCAGGCTTTTAATTTCAGGCTCTCGACTGGCAAATCTCCGTATTGCCTTTTACTGATATCCAAATCTTCATTCAGGATTTCTACCGAAAACCCTGCTTTTTTCAGAAGCCTCAAATATTCTTCTTTTAAAACGGCGCCAGAGATACAGCCTGCGAGTAAACCACTGTCATTTTTAAGCTCCTCAGGTAAATCTTCAAGGAGAACCATATCCGAAACATACATCCTGCCCTCTGGTTTCAGGACGCGAAATGCCTCTCTGAAAACCTTTTCCTTATTGGGGGCAAGGTTAATCACACAATTGCTGATAATAACATCCACAGAACTATCTTCAACCGGAAGAGCTTCAATGTCTCCATGGCGGAATTCAACGTTTGAATATCCATATTTCTGAGCATTAACCTGCGCTTTTTCAATCATTTCAGGAGTCATATCGACTCCGATAACTTTTCCTGCATTTCCTACTTTTTGTGCAGCAAGAAAACAATCAAATCCAGCGCCTGATCCCAGATCAAGCACAATATCTCCAGGTTTCAGATCTGCAAAAGCTGTAGGGTTACCACATCCAAGTCCCAAATTTGCGTCTGGAGCAGTCTGAACATCAGCTTCTGAATAGCCAAGAGATTTTGAAAGGTCTACTGCGCCTGAATCTCCGCAACAGGAGCCACCAGGACAGCAGGAGCCGCCGAAGATTGCAATGTCCTGATACTTCTTCTTGATAACTTCCTTTTTCTCATTTGCATCCATTGTTCTACCCATTCCTTATGTTGATATTTTTCAATTCTATCTTTATCTTACTTTCAGTTATCCTTAGCTTTGTTTCTCAACTCGATTATCAGCACTCTCATTAATAATATTAGTTCTGTTTTCAGTTTTACACATGGGACAAACTCCTGGGGCCTGCTGCTTATCACAACAGGGTTTTATATCCCTGATTCCAAGAGATAGAAGCAGAGCCTCGATTTCCTCGTTTTTAATGCTGTAGATGATGTTTCTCCCCTGTTTTTCGTACCTTAAAATTCCAGCTTCAACAAGAACTTTCAGGTGTTTTGAGACCGTAGTTTGATCCTTTTTTGTAAGGGAAGAAAAATCACAGGCGCAGTAACTGTGCTCCAGCAAATAAGATAGGATAGTAAGCCTTGTCTCGTCTCCGAGAGCTTTAAAGAACTTCACTTTACTATCAAGCATGATTATATGGATATATGCACATATATCCATATATACTTATGGCTAGCAGTTCTAAATCCTTCAGTTCCTAAACTCATTTTTAAAATTAATGTCTAATCAAAAAGGATTGAAGGTTCTGGAGTCACTTATTGTTAGACAAAAACAACCCATAGCTGCTGTAGTGTATTAGTATACTTGGAACGCTATTTTCAATATATTCCAAGACCTAAAAAGTAAATGTCTGGAAATATCTAAAAGACTCAGAAACTACTAAAATGGTTATGGTAAACAATATAAAAACCGACACTCAAAACAATAAGGCCTGCAACTTTTTTTAAAGGAAAACTATATTTGGAAACTTTTTGAAGTCTCGTGGAAGAAAAGTTTGCAGAATAAGCAACGAGAAGCATGGGAATGGAAAAGCCTATGGAATATATGAAAAGCATTAGAGCTCCATACGCAACTTTACCTGAAACTGCAACCATTGTAAGGATGGTACCAAGTACTGAGCCAACACATGGAAGCCAGACAATACCAAGGGAAAGTCCAAGTAAAAAACCTCCGAAAAGACCCTCCTTTCTGGAATTTGCAAGCGAAGAAAAGTTTCCAAAAACATTGAAAATATTGAGGTCGAAGAGTAGTGAAACACCCATCGTGATAAGAAGAGCTTCGGCAAAGATATACAGTAGATCCAGATAAGCCGTAAGTGTTGATCCAAAAAGAGAAGTGACAATCCCCATGCTGGTAAAGGAAAGAGATAAACCTAATACAATTGCGAGGGGTCTGAACTTTCCTTTTTCAGTTGAATAAGCAAAGACTGCCGGAATTACAGGAAGGATGCATGGGGAGAGTACACTGACTACCCCTGCAAAGAAAGCAGCAACTGGAAGAAAGTCAGAAAACATAAATTTACTCCTCTATTTACTCCTCTATACTTCTGGATTTGATGGCTTTCGCAAGAGTCTCTGAAAGTGTTTCTTTATCGACAACACCCAGGAACCTCGCATTTGCTCTTTCCGAACTTTTGCTTCCATCCTGTCGGATATACATGTATTTGCCGTCCTCAATATCTGCAATGACACAGGTATCTGGAATGACTCTCACTCCAAATGTTGTTGCAAGTTCAGGATATTCCTTGATATCAATAAGCATTATAGTAGCAGAATTCTGATACATTGGAAGGAGCTCTGAAAGTACCTTTTCTTGCTCTTGACAGGGAATGCAACCCTTAGACCCAAGCTTCAGTACAACAGGCCCATTTATTAGAGCCCCGTCAATTTGACTGATGTTCGTGACCTCGATCAATTCTGCTTTGCTAGTAGAATCATTAAAGTCAGCCGTAGGTTCAACAGTTCCTGTTTCGTTACCAGAATCATTAATATCGGTGCAGCCAGAACTAAAGAAAATTAAGAAAAAAATAGCTAAAATGTAGAGCGGCTTATTTAAAAAGAAAGGGAATGAATAAATCCGCTCTTTATCCTGTATTTTATTTAGTCGCTTCATCACAATTCTCCCAAATAATCATATTCCATTTTTGCTACAAATGATTCTAAGAATCAAAATATGTTGATGTATTCAAGTATAGTGAATGATATAAATATTTTACCCAGATTACAAAAATGAAGAAAGACTTTGAGAATCTAATTGATGTCAAACAGATTATAATGACCAAAAGATTATGTTACAATTGTAGAAGTTTAGTAAGTTGCATTCATTACACACTCATCAGTTATCCAATTAAATTCAGGATTCCAGTTGATAAAAACTGTATATTCGATGTCAAGATACAATTGTAATCTTATGAGAACGGGGAAAAAATACCAGGTGTAAAAAATAATAAGTTTAATATCAAACAAAATTGATATGAAAACTTTTATTTAGAAAGTTCAACTTCTTTCATTTATGAGTT
>DUIO01000205.1 GCA_013330315.1 Methanosarcina sp.
AATGGTAGAAGGGGGAAAATGGTCTCAAGCCGGATACACCATCTTTTCGAAAGTGCCTGTAATCGTAAAGGATTTTTCGGAAGAAAGCCGTTTTGAGGCACCAGACATCCTGAAAATGCATGGGATAGTGAGCGGGCTCAGCGTTATTATAGGAAATGTGGAGAAACCATTCGGGGTACTCGGAGTCCATTCCACGAGAAAAAGAAAATTTACTGCGGATGAAACTTACTTTCTAAATTCGGTTGCCTTTGTAATTGCAGAGGTGATTGAGCGCAGGAACGCAGAAGAGGAATTACGCAGGTATAAGGAGCACCTTGAAGAGCTAGTTAAAGAAAGGACATGGGAACTCACAAAAACAAATGAGCAGCTGTTCAATGAAATCTCGATCCGCAAACAGGTGGAACAGGACCTTCAAAACAGCGTATACTTCCTTGAAACATTCCTTGACACTATACCTTCACCCGTATTTTATAGAAACCTTGAAGGTATCTACCAGGGCTGCAATGAGATCTTTGCCAGACATATCCTCGGCCTTCCCAAAGAAAAAATAATAGGGCACTCAATGTATGAGTTCAGGGATCAGTATTCGCAGGAAACGCTAAATAAGTCCGTCTATTATGACGATATACTCCTCGAGGAAGGCAAAAGCCTGCCTCACGAATTGAAAATAAAATGCGCAATAGATGGGAAGTTAAGGGATTTCCTTGCCCACAAAGCTACCTACAGCGATGTATCGGGCAAAGTAATCGGGATCGTAGGCGTAATGCTTGATATTACGGACCGTAAAAAAGCAGAACAGGCTCTATTAAAAACTGAGGAAATAAGGAAAAAAGAAATCCACCACAGGATTAAAAACAACCTTCAGGTGATATCGTCCCTTCTCAGTTTGCAGGCTGAATACTTCAGTGATAAAAAAGTAAAAGAGTCTTTTCATGATAGTCAGAACCGCGTAATATCAATGTCCCTTATTCATGAAGAGCTCTATAAAACCGGAGGGACACAGGATGTCGAAACCTTTGATTTTAAGGCATATATCCAGAAACTGGCAAATGAACTATTCCGCTCATATGTAGTAGGAGCCAGGAATATTCACTTAGAACTGGATATGGAAAGTGCGTTTCTCGGTATGGATACCGGAATTCCCCTGGGCATCATTATAAACGAACTAGTATCCAATTCCTTAAAGCATGCTTTTCCTGCAGGGATGGAGGGGAAAGTCCAGATCAAACTTCACCGTACAGCAAGCAGTCAAACTGACGGAAATAGAATGTACCCGGCAGGATATGAAATCTCTGAATTCCTGCTGACAGTTTCGGATAATGGAGTCAGCCTTCCGGAAGATATTGATTTCAGGCATACATCCTCCCTCGGTCTTCAACTGGTAAATATCCTCGTAGACCAGATTGGAGGCAGTATAGAACTCAGTAGAAAGGAAGGGACAGAATTCCGGATAAATTTCAGAGAAGAAATTCCTCTGGGACGAAAAGAGAAGAAAATAAGAGAAAAAGAGTAAAAAATCCTGGTGACAGACCGCCTTCTATTTGGAAGACCGGCTCTCGTAGCTTCGGATATTGTAGCATTCATCGAAAAAATTAACAGAAAAGATTGCAGTTACGTCTAAGCATATTTGAACATATAATAGTTTATCCAATAGTTTATTCAATAGTTTTATCCAATAGTTTTATCCAATAGCTTTATCCAGTAATCTTTATTCAGTAAAATCCTTATTTCTTCAGCGAGATCTATTAAAGATAAATTATAACTTTCAGGTCGATATTGCAGGTAACTGAATAGATTCAGAGTTTTAAGGCTTCAGGTTTTGGGTATTTCATTACGTTTCCATTTCAAATGAAATATCAGCTACTTTTAATCAGAAAAAATAGAGAATCCAGGGTAGAATATGGCCAGAATGGAAATTAAGAAGCTGAAAAGGTAAAACTGAAAAGGAAAGGTAAAACTGAAAAGGAAAGGTAAAACTGAAAGGTACAAATTGAAAATATAGAAACTAAAGTCAGATAAAATAGATAAGAATAAGATATTAAAAGAGGGTACTTTGTGACCCATAAGGTCCGATCCACAATTTAATGTAGTTCTTTACTCAGTTAAGTTATGCTTATTTAAGTTATGCTTATTAAGTGATTACTCAGTTAAGTTACTACTTAGTCAAGTCATTACCTATTTAAGTTACATACTTTCTTCGTACGTCTTCTTCATAGATCTGGGACTGACCTTATGGATCAATCTATATTATGATGCTAAAGGTATAAAAAAATAACGATAAGAAACTTTTCCTTTAGGAAGTATGTTCAATATACAGAACCTTTGTTAAAAAAAATCGGCTAACCGTAACTGGCTAACCATAAACGGTTAACCGATTAATTTGTGCAAATATTATTAAAGAGCTGGTTTCAAAATTCCAGGTACTCACGTTTTTGACTANNATATTCACGGCTCCGCAAAACTTAGCTGTCATCTGTGCCATCTCTTCAGGCATTCCGTCCCTGGCTTTATAGTCCACAAGCTTTCCTTCGGGACTGAAAATCCCGGCTGCCATTACCCCTTCAAACTTCAGAAGCTCATCCAAAGATAGATTACACTCTTTTCCGTTCATATATTTCCCCCATAATTTCAGCAGACTGGTGAATCCTGTTAATCCTAAAGTCCAACGAGTTTCCGGCTGGCTTTTAAAACTGTATCCAGAAACATTGAACCCGGAGAAACAATAGTTCCCTCAGATACTATTTTTGTATAAAGGGATAAAAAAGATTGGTACAATATTATATAAATATATCAAATTAAAAAAAGAAAATAGAAAACTCAAAAATCAA
>DUIO01000143.1 GCA_013330315.1 Methanosarcina sp.
TCTTTAAAAGAATTTGATCTTTATTTCTTTTTATATTTTGAACTGTTGAAATGTTAATACCTGCCCCGTATAAATAAAGGCGTTTGCATGCGTTCTCCAATCGAAACTGGAGACAGTTATGTTAAAGTTCCTCTATTTTTCTTCAATTGTATATTTCCTTAATTATATCAGATTGTGTTTATACACATTTGATGGCGTTTTCCATTAGAAATGAAGGGCAGCTAAACTGAGTATTCATCTGATATCTATTTGCATGGGAAATTAAAACATAATTTAGGTACTTTTTATTTCTCTTGACGTTGATTTTTACATATGTTATAAATAATTATAAAAATATTATACCTGTATTTCTTTTCATTACTTATATTAGGGCTCTTGTTTGTGTTCTCCAATTGAAATAGAGCATAGCATATTTTAAACTGATAACTCAGGCACAATAATCTTTAAAAAATTGATCCTTTTTGAGGCCTCATTAATAAAGAAGTCCTAAGTTACTGAGCTCTTCCCTGACGATTCGCAGCCCCTCCTTGCAATCCCCTGGAGATTTTCCGCCTGCGATTACCAGCTTGCCAGAGCTAAATACAAGCACTACTAACTTGGGAGCCTCAATCCTATAAACAAGCCCGGGAAACACCTCTGGCTCGTATTCGACATTTTCCAGACCAAGAGCTATAGCAATAGCGTTCAGGTTCAGGGTCGTTTTCAAATCAGCAGAGGCTACAATGTTCTGAATCTGAACTTCAGGCTCCGGATCTATTTTCTCGCATCCAATGTCCTTTAGTTTATTAGCCAGAGTAACTATGGCC
The DNA here is from genome assembly GCA_013330315.1 of Methanosarcina sp. Taxonomy (GTDB): domain Archaea; phylum Halobacteriota; class Methanosarcinia; order Methanosarcinales; family Methanosarcinaceae; genus Methanosarcina; species Methanosarcina sp8098u. The sequence continues at coordinate 807 of DUIO01000143.1, forward strand.
GGGTAGACACTCTCGACATTCCTGGCTCCGGTGCATACAACTTTTCCGGTAGTGAAAATTAGAAAGCATGCCTTAGGATTCTGAATTCTGTAGACGAGGCCGGGGAACTTCGTTTTGTTATATTGTGCGCCTTCAAGCTCTGCCTCAATCTTATCCAAGTCAAAATCTTCTGCCAATGCGGTGGATGCCACTATATTCTGTACAGTAATCATTGACTCCATACAATATGTGTCTTAAATGTTCTATAGATGTAACTGTCGGTTTAAGACACAAAATGATCAAAAAAACTACTGGTGTATATGGAACAAACCGTCTGGCTTAAATATTATAATAAATTCCGATAACCCCTATTTCTGGCTGATTGTTTATATATGAGTATATAAGCATTTTGTCGAAATGAGGTCCATCGAAATTCTCTATAAATATAGTAAAATGTTTATACAGTGCCTTTCTCTCCTCCTTTTCTATAATATGCAGTCTTACATCTTCCAGTACAAAACAACCGGATAGACCTGGTAACCGGGCATCTTCCCGGACCACATAGTTAAGGGGTTAGTCTTCCTTCTATGCTGGTATTTTCTTTCCTTGCCTCTGGGGACGCGCACGTCTCTTAATTTTGATTTTATCTATGTTTTACTTTTATTCTCAGCCTAAAATTAATCCTTTTACCTTTATAAAAAATCGTAGAGAAACCTGAAACGGAAAATAAAATCAATCTCTTAATTAAAGTTTCAAGGAAACCGTATCAATAGATCCAGTCCTCATGCCTGACCGGTAGCTGATTTAACTTCTCCCTGCAAAATTGCCATTTTGGCATGAACCGGTCCATTAGCATGATAAAGCGAGAATTGTGCGTCGGCTCCAGCAAATGTGTCATTTCATGTACTACGGTGTATTCGAGACATTCTTCTGGTTTTTTGGCAAGCTCGGTATTGAGCCTGATATTACGTGCTTTGTGGTTGCAGCTTCCCCATTTTGTTTTCATCCGCTGCACAAAGAACCGTTCCACNNTTGAGTTGCTCGCGATACCATGCATCAATAATAGCCTGCTTCTTTTTATCATCTGTTCCGGGACGCACCCGCAGGACCATTTTGCTGTGTTTTAATTCAACAGAAGGCGCTTCATTGACCTCGGTCACCTTGAGCAAATAGCGCTTCCCCCACACGTAATGGCTTTCGAGGTCCAGATATTCACGCGGAGTCTCACGTTCCTGTTCCCGGAACTTTTTCTGCTGCTTTTTGATCCAGTCCAACCTTGAAATGGCAAAAACACGAATAGTATCCATATCCATTCGCAAAGGAGCGGATATTTTTACTCTACCGTTAGGCGGATACACACTCAGGTGAATGTTTTTAATATCCTTGAGCACTACGTCTACCGTGATATCCCCGAGTTCGATCTGCGTGGTCATCAGTATTCCTTTTGTGCCTTAACGATAATGAAGATGCGCTCTACCTCTTCAACGCTATGAAGGATGTTGTACAACGCTTGCTTGATCACCCGTTCACGCGGTTCAATACCACGCTAGTCGTCGGACCTGACTCTCTTTACTGTTTCGTCAAGCCTCAGTGCCAGATTAAGAATCTGATCCCCGATGAAACCGCTCTGAAGATTGCTATGGGAGCCGGGCTTACAGAGTCTGGGGCAAAAGAAGCGTTTAAGGCGTCGAAAAAGAAGGTAGCAGAGATAGTTTGAGCGTAGATATTTTTAAAAATAAAGTTTTTTGGCAGAGATCTGGTGAGAGAGCTTAACTTTTTTACTGATCTACCTTTCACTGCCCTATCTAAAAAATATTAAAAAAGTTAATTGGAGCAGGGCCTTTAAAGGTCAGGCTTAGCTCCAGGGTCAGAATCTTTGAAAATTCTGATTTGCAGAGAGCCTACAAAATAAAAATTTTAGTTGACTGCCACGCCTTTGTCAGCCTTACTCTTTCCTAATAAGTAGCCAAAGGGTATGGCTA
>DUIO01000305.1 GCA_013330315.1 Methanosarcina sp.
CATCCCGATGACCGGGGCTACGTGGTAGATTCTATAAGGAAAGGCATGAATGAAGAGATGCAGAGCATTGATTATCGAATAATCAGGGCCGATGGAGAAGAGCGTGCAGTCCACATGCAAGCTGAAGTTATCTATAATGAGGATAGTATCCCGATTCTGGCGAAAGGAATAATCCAGGATATCACTGAACGCAGGAGGGTAGAAGAGGCTCTCAGGAGATCAGACATCTACAACCGCAGCCTGATTGAAGCCAGCCTTGACCCCCTGGTAACCATAGGTCCTGACGGAAAAATTACGGATGTGAATGCAGCTACGGAACGGATTACCGGATATTCAAGAAACGAATTAATCGGAACGAATTCATCAAATTATTTTACTGATCCTGAAGAAGCCCTTGAAATGTATCAGCAGGTTTTCATTAAAGGGGAGATCCGTGATTACCCTCTCGAAATCAGGCATAGAAGAGGACGTATAATCCCGGTCTTGTCAAATGCGTCTGTATACAGGGATGAAAATGGGGAGGTTATAGGAGTTTTTGCAGCTGCACATGATATTACAGAACGTAAGAAAGCAGAAGAGAAAATTCAGATGCTTGCAAATGTTGTTGAATCATCAGACGATGCAATAATAACCAAATCTCTTGACGGTACTATTACAAGCTGGAACAGGGGAGCGGAACAGATCTATGGTTATTCCGCTGAAGAAGTAATTGGAAAAAATATATCGATACTTGAGCCAGACGACCTTAAAGGAGAAACAAAAAAATTAGCTGAGAAAATTGAACAGGGAGAAAAAATTCACCACTCTGAAACGCTACGTCTGAGAAAAGGCGGTATAATAATAAATATCTCAATAACCCTTTCTCCGGTCCTTAATGCTTCCGGAGAGCTGGTTGCGGTATCCACTATTGCCAGGGATATTACTGAACGCAGGAAGGCAGAAGAGGCTCTCAGGTTATCGAATATCTATAACCGCAGCCTGATTGAAGCCAGCCTCGACCCCCTGGTAACGATAGGACCTGACGGAAAAATTATGGATGTGAATGCAGCTACAGAACTTGTCACCGGGTACACCAGAGACGAGTTAATAGGGACTGATTTTTCGGATTATTTCACCGAACCGGGGGAAGCCAGTAAAGGGTATCAACAGGTATTCGTTCAGGGAGAAGTAAGAGACTACCCGCTTGAAATCCAGCACAAAGATGGGCAGGTCACACCTGTTCTGTATAATGCTTCGGTTTACAGGGACGAAACAGGGAAAGTTATAGGGGTTTTTGCTGCTGCACGTGTTATTACTGAACGGAAAAGAGCAGAAAAAATGTTAAAACAAAAAATAGTAGAACTTGCTCGCAAAAGAGAAATTCACCACAGAATCAAAAATAATTTGCAGGTAATTTCCTCCCTTCTGGCACTTCAGGCTGAAAAATTTGGTAATAAAGAATATGTGAGAAATTCGGAACTTATCGAAGCCTTCAGAGAAAGCCAGGATAGAGTAGCATCTATTGCTCTTATACACGAGGAACTTCACGAAGGCGGCGAAACGGATACGTTGAACTTCTCGCCGTATATTGAAAGACTCATTGAGAACCTTTTTCATATATACAGGTTTGGGAATGCCGAAATTAGCTTAAAAACCGATATGGAGGAGAACGTTTTCTTTGATATGGATACTGCAGTCCCTTTAGGCATAATTGTTAACGAACTTGTATCAAACTCCCTTAAACACGCGTTTTCCGGCAGAAAAAAAGGAGAAATCCGGATCAAACTTTACAGGCAGGAGACTCCCCCGGAAAAAAGAAGCAACTATGGCAGCAGAAAAAAGGATAGGAAAAATACAGAACTTACTTTAATCGTATCAGATAACGGAATTGGCATTCCGGAAACAATCGATATTAAAAATGCGGACACGCTTGGTCTGCAGCTTGTAAGCATTCTGGTAGACCAGCTTGACGGTGAGCTTGAGCTTAAAAGAGATAACGGAACTGCGTTCATAATACGGATTAATGTATAATACAGGTAAATGTAAAAGGAAATTTGTGACTTAAAACTATAAACCTATAATTGCAAACTCAGAATTGCAGACACAGGACCATAGCAAAAAAAATGACTACACAGAATGTTTTTAAAAAATAACCCCCTATAATTAAAATGGGGGAAAAAATGCCATATAAGAGTAATTCTGAACTACCGGAGACCGTTAGAGAAAATCTTCCCGAGCACGGACAGGATATTTACCGGGAAGCCTTCAACAGTGCCTGGAAAGAATATAAAAACCCTTCGGAAAGGAAAGGGGACGCTTCAAGAGAAGAAACTGCGCATAAAGTCGCCTGGAGCGCGGTAAAAAAGAAGTATGAAAAAGATTCTAAAGGGAACTGGGTGGAAAAAGAGTAAAATCTTAATATTACAAATCATAAGTAAAAATAATAAAAACAGAAGTAATAAAAATAAGGAGAGTAAAAAGTAAAAGTAATAAAATTAAAAAGTAAAAGTAATAAAATTNNGATGAAGTCAATTGTATCCCCGTACTTATTTTAATTTATTTTTCATAAATAGATGGCTATCCTGAGATTCTGATGTACGGATTGCAACCCTAAACATAAAAAATAGAGTGTATTTAATATAAATAAATTGATATTAATACTGCATATTAAAATATAAAATAGAACGCGTCAAAAACAGAGTTAAGGGGTCTTCAAAGCTGGTAGTTCAGGACTTGCTGTTCTTGACTCACTATGGTAAATAATCGGCTACTCCTTATAATGAAACCAGCCGGCATAAAGTGTATATTAGAAGCGCATTGCCGCCTGCCAAAAGCATAAGGAGAAAATCTAAGGTTAGAACCAATAAATGATTACCGATGCCAGTGTGAAATTAAATCTGAATATGAAATCTGAATATGAGATCTGAATATGAAATCTGAATAAGACCTTACGTAAGCTCTTCTAAC
>DUIO01000061.1 GCA_013330315.1 Methanosarcina sp.
CAGAATATGTAAAACGGAAAATGACTCTTTGTGTATGTCTGGAACCGGACATCTGGAGTATCAGAAAAATTGGCAATTAGTATATGAAACTGATGACAGAAGCTTTGTTTGAAGAAGGTAACTCTCATCCTTTATTTACTTTATATGTCTGAAAGACTTTTAAATAGGAGCATCAAAATGAGATTGAAAATAATTGGACTGATTACTTTGATTTTATCAACAGCAGTCTGTGCTTATGCTGGTACTGTCTACACAACTCCTGACAGTTGGAGTCAACACTACACACCCTCTGGAATAAGGGCTTCGGCGAAAGGAATCCCTGTTAAGGACGGAGAGCTCAGATTAGGATTAACGGCAAGAAACCACACATTATTTTTTAATGATTCAAATAAAAATAATGCGTACGTAAACTTCAGAGGTTTTTTAACAGGGGTGTCTTTGGGTGATGGAAGTGTTGACGTAAATTTAAATATGCGTGCGGCAACAAATACTTCTGCCGGAGTAAAAAACGACCGTTATGACGTTTTGTATAACAGCGTTGACGCCTCATTGGAAGACAATGACTGGGATGCCAGGCTGTATCAAGGAAATATTGTTTTTAATGATGTTATAAAATACACGACCCTTTCTTTAGGGCGCATTTACACTGAGCATTTGAATGAAATACAGCTTGATGGTGGCGATCTTATTACAGGAACTGATAAATACAAAGTATTTATCGCTTACGGTAAACCTGTTAGTGTTTATGAAACATCAGAAACCGAATACCTTACAGGTGGTTTTGATATATCGCCAAATGACGATTTCAGACTCAGAGGTGAAATAAGCCAGTTTGATGACAGTTCCAGCAGAAATGCGGACACGACTCTCTGGAAGCTTCGTGCTGATTTTGACTATGCGTTTGATCTGCTTGAGGGAGGAATTTACTCTGAAGGCGGACAACAGGAAGATGCATGGAACTATGANNACGGCAATACTTCAACAGGGCTTGATTTTAATATTTGGATAAGAGGGCAGTATGACACTGCCGGTGAGGAAATAAACCCGTTTATTTCTGATTATGAATATGTTCTCGGAGCTCGCAGTGAATATATTCAAGCAGGCTTTGATCTCCAGCAGGGTATTAACAGGCATGTTGCTGTAGGTGTTGGGTTCGATACTCAGAACAATTTTGACACATTCTACGGAGACAGAGATTACTACAGGTATCATACAAACCTGATGCTTCAGGATCTCATTCCCAATAATTATATAGTTTTGACTGCCGAATACTGGGACATTCTTTCTGACGGCGATTACAAAGGTAATAAAAAACTGTTTATCGGAGGAAAAGTATCACAGGTTATCAGTGAAAAAGCCGAGGCCTGGGCAGGTTTATCACTTATGGNNTTTGATATTCTCCCTTCTCGTGCTGAAGCCAACCGTAGAATGGATAATAAAGTTTATGTCGCATATGTCGGCGGTTTCTATGAATTAATGGAAAATCTGACACTACAGTCTGATATCTCCTATGAACATTCTGGAGTTATGGATGAGGTTGATTCTGAGTACAAAAGCAATGTGTCTATGTTTTTGTCCGCTAACTATAATTTTTAATGGTGATGAAAATGAAAAAAAATAGCTTATTAATCATTATGGTGTTGAGCATCATGATGGTATCTTTTGGAGTTTACGCAGTGGAATCCTCAAAACCTGAGAGCCATGATGCAAACNNATATCAAAGCACGGTGTAAAAGCAAAACGCAACAGTGCAGACTGCTATGCATGCCATGATCAAAAACTGGAATGCATTGCATGCCACCAAGATACGAAACCCCGCAGTCATAACCTGAGCTGGGTAAATAAAACTCATGGTATGGAGGCAAGATGGAACAAAAAATCATGCAAAACGTGCCACATGGAGGACAGTTGTATCGCATGTCATGAAACAATGATGCCATCGAATCACACTGTAAATTTTAGAGATGTTCATTGCAATACTGGTTGCCAGCTTCCTGTTGGAAGGTGGAAAAATACAATAAGTAAAGATTGCGTTGTTTGCCATATAAGAAAACCGATACCGACACACGCAGGACCACAGTAACGCATTAGACCACCCTTGTTCAAGCACTTCCCCTGCACATTGTTTTCCTCCTTTCCCCGCTGTGTGCAGGGGGAGATGTTTCTTATGCTGTAAAAGATAGTACAGATTAGTTATTGTGTTTTGTTAATTTGGTTATTGCACATTTACTAAATATCGTCACTGGCTTGGATGTTACGTTATTTCGCATATTTATTGACGAAATATCGTAATAGTTTTTAGACAGGTGTCTGNNGGAAAAGTGAGATATATCATTCATGGTGCAACTGGTGCGCAAGGTGCACCTTTAATAAAAATTATGTTTAAGGAAGGGCACAATGCAATCGCCGCAGTTCGTGATACTTTAGCATATCAGAACATATTTTGCGTCACCGCAGATATGTCATGCTTGAGTTCTCTCATCACAGCATATGAAGGTGCGGATGGTATATTCGTACATCTGCCTTTAGGTCCCGAGGAGCAACGCTTTGAATACGCACAAAATATTAGCAGGGCAGTTAAAATTGCTAAACCTAAGCGTGTGGTTGTTTCAACAAGCGGGTGGGATATTACTAATCCTGATGATAAAAGCGCTCTTTCGTCTTTGATTAGAAATATAGAAAAATCAGGAACTTCTATGGCTGTTATTGCTACGACGCTGTATTTGGAGAATCTTCTTCTGCCAATTGTTCTCAACACTGTGATGGCTGAAAATATTTTCCAGTACCCATTGCGCCCTGATCACGCTGCTTCTTGGTGTTCTCATCTTGATGTTGCGTATGTTGCAGCAGAGCTTTTAACAAAGCCCCATGTGTCTGGAATAGTTTGGGTTGGTCAACTGCCTGCCGTAACCCCTGAAGGCATTGCAAAATCTTTTTCAAAGCATTTTGGCAGAAATATTTCATATAAAAGCCTGAAACCTGAAGAATTCGGTCAGATGCTTGTCCCTTTAATAGGTTTAGACGCTGCTTCTGAAGTTGTAAAGGTCTATGAATCAAAGGCATTACAAAACGAATCTGAAATAAATGAAGAAAGAAGTGCTCAAAAGCTTTTGGGGCTCAAACCACATTCAGTGTCTGAGTGGCTAATTGCGATGGGTATTTGATAGTTGGTTTCATATATGTTTATAAGAAGTCCTGTTTTTTGTTAAGTGGC
>DUIO01000194.1:0-133 GCA_013330315.1 Methanosarcina sp.
GTCTTCTTCAAGATTTTCGTAATCATCGGAGATCCCATTAATTTCCTTATATTTGATAAGCTTCCTTTTTAAGAAGAAAACCGTACCGGCTGTAGCTCCTATTAAAAGGGCAAGAGGGAACTTTATCGAATCA
>DUIO01000194.1:197-9259 GCA_013330315.1 Methanosarcina sp.
CTGTTAATATTTCCTCCGCAACTGTAGTTCCAGAGTTCTTTTCCATCCATCTTAAGGGCATAAACGTTGTCGTCCCAGCTTCCTGCCGCAATGAATGAAGAGTCCGGTGCTATTTCTACAGCATAAACATCGTCCTTCACCTGGTATTCCCATAGTTTTGCACCTGTAAGGTTTAACAGATAAATCTTGTTGTCAAAACTCCCTGCTGCAAGATGTGAGCCATCCGGTGTTAGAGAGACGCTGCTGACCCAATCGGATTTTGAATTATTAATCCATGAAAACTCCCCTTTACGGTCAAAANNCCCGCCTGCAGCCACATAACTTGCAGAAGGAGTCATACTTACTATATTGATCAGGCTTCCTGTCTTTCTTCCCCATATCGTTTTTCCTTCCCTGTCAAGGAGATAAACATAATTATTAGCACTGCCAGCTGCTACATAGGCCCCGTCTCTTGAAATAGCAACGCTGCGTACGGCATTCCCAGAATCAAAGCTCCATAACAGTTTACCTTCCCGGTCCAGGAAATAAACTTTGCCATCTTCACTGCCTGCTGCAACGTATAACCCGTTAGAGGAAACCGCTACACTGTTAATATTACCCCCTGTCCTATGACTCCAAAGCAGCGCTCCCTCTCGATTAAATAAATATATTTTTTTATCGTCGCTTCCTGCTGCGATATGTGCTCCATCTGAAGAAATAGATAATGTATATATTATATCTCCTGTTGTATAATTCCAGAGTTGTGTCCCACCGGAGTCAAAAAGATAAACATTGTGATCAAACCCTCCGGCTACAAGGTAGTCTCCGGTTGAAGATAATGATACGGTATTAACTATGCATCCGGTTTCACACCTGCATAACAGGTCAAAAGCCCTGAGCTCTGAAAGGTTTATATCCCCGCTATCAAGAGTAAGAGAGCCTGCAGCTTCCGCTCCCGAAATAAAGCAGAAACAGAGCCCCAATGCCAGAAATAACCTTATTCCCGATAAATGGTTCATATAATTTATAATGAAGTACTTTATTCCTCATGAATTTTTTGTTACAGTATCCGGACGAAATATCCTGGAAATTAATCTGATCCTTAGAGACTCCGGGACAAGCGGTTATAATTAAATTACACACGTTTAAACAGTATTCTTTATAATAAAGAGTATAAAAGTAAATTATTAACCTGTAATAACATAATATGCTTCGCGATGTGATTATTTATCCGTATGGTTGGAATATCTGAAAAAACAGGAAATTCTAAATAAATTCCCCCTTTCTCTACATATTAAATTATTTCTTTCAGAGTTTATGGATAGGACCCCTGAAATCCAATGTCCTGTGAATTTATAGTCATTACAGTATTCGGAAGTTCATTGAATGAAACTCTTCCTTATCGGTTTGCAAATATCTTTCTGAATTGACCTTTTTTTATCCGGGTCTTTCAGGATTTAAGGAGTAAAATAGCCTGTCAATAAGTGATTTTTATGCCAAGAGAAGTTTGGAACACCAGAGCTGGATTTATTCTTGCTGCAATAGGGTCTGCAGTCGGCCTTGGAAACATATGGAGGTTCAGCTACATAGTGTATGAAAACGGAGGCGGAGCTTTCCTTATTCCATACCTGATAGCTCTTTTGACTTCAGGAATCCCTCTTCTAATCCTCGAATTAGGAATCGGAAACAGGTTTACGGGTTCAGCTCCAATTGCACTCAAAAGGGCAAAAAAGAGTTTCGAATGGATAGGCTGGTGGGGCGTAATTGCCAGCTTTATTATCACCACATATTACTCTGTAATAGTAGGCTGGAGTCTTGTATATCTGTTAAAAGCGTTTACCCTCGGTTGGGGTACGGATACCGGATCTTTTTTTGATAACGAACTGTTACATGTCTCGGAGTCTCCCTGGAACCTGGGGAGTTTCTCCTATCCGGTTCTTATAGGGCTACTGATAACATGGTTGATTATCTGGGTAATAGAAAAGAGAGGTGTGCAGGCAGGAATTGAAAAATCAAGTAAAATCTTCATCCCTCTTCTCTGGGTTCTCCTGATCGTGCTTGTGCTGAGAGCAATAACCCTGGAAGGCTCAATTAATGGAATAGAATGGTATCTGAAGCCGGATTTCAGCAAGCTCACGGACGTAAAGGTCTGGCAGGCAGCTTACGGGCAGGCATTTTACAGTCTTGGTCTCGGAATGGCAATAATGATTGCTTATTCGAGTTATCTGCCGAAAAAGAGCGATCTCACAAGCAATGCTTTCATTGTCAGCCTTGCAGACGGAGCTTTCAGTTTCACTATGGGTTTTGCGGTTTTCGGGACTCTCGGATATATGGCTTATGCCAAAGGTGTCGGAATTGAAGAGGTAATTGCGCAGAGCATAGGTCTTACCTTTGTAGTGCTGCCGGAAGCTCTTAACATGCTTCCCGGATTAAAAGTACTTACTGCAGTCGCTTTTTTTATGAGTATGGTTCTTGCTGCACTTACTTCTCTCATCTCTCTTGTCGAAGCCTTTGCATCAGCAGTAATGGACAAGTTCGAAATGAAAAGAAGTAGAGCCGTAGATATTACCATAGGTCTGGAATTGCTTTTCAGCCTTGTCTATGCGACCAGAGCAGGGATTTACTGGCTTGATATCATAGATCACTTTATCAATACTTACGGAGTGATTCTGGTCGGCATCCTTGAAGCGATAGCAATCGGCTGGATTTATGGTGCAGATAGGATAAGAGAATGGGTTAATACTTACTCGGGTATCAGGGCAGGAGCCTGGTGGGATGTCTGTATAAAAATAATTACCCCTGCTGTCCTGTTATACATTATCTACAAAGAAACCCTGTCAAACCTTTCTGTTCCTTACGAAGGTTATGACTCTGCAGCCTTACTGGTCGGAGCAGGAGTAATCGTCCTGGGAATTACGATATCTTTCTTCATGCCCCTTATTCGAAAGGAGGCAGAGTAAAATGATGCTTTCAACAGAAAGCATTGAAATGGCAGTTACGGATTATTAATCCTTTACTCAGGGCTGGCTCTCTTCCTGAGTATAGCCCTGAAAAAAAAGGATGGTCTAAGAAAAGTGGAGAAATAGTTAAGAACAGATGAACCTGAATCCATTTTTAGATTCAGGTTATAAGATGTACCCTCCAGCCTGTCTGGCGGCTCTTTCTTTACATCCCCGTGTGGGACAGGGCAAGCGGCAGATAGTCAAATTCACTCTCATTAACCTCATAAGGGTAATCACAGATCCCATCATTATCCAGATCCGTGCAGTTCTGGCTGAAGCCTGTGCCTTCTGGCTTTGCCCAGAAGTTACCACCAGAATAAGGTTCGCCTACGATGTTCGTTCCGGATGTTTTTGTGATATTCCAGCTTGTATCCTTATTACCATAGGCGAGATCCAGATTCAAGGTGTTGTTAAAGAGATTATTATAGAAAGTATTGTTACTGCCTGAATACATGTAAAGCCCAAAATCCCTGCTTGATTCTATCAAATTATCCCTGAATAAACTATTATTTGAATAAGAAAGCAGAATTCCCATTGAATTGAGATTTATGATATTATTCCATACAGTATTGTTTTCAGAGAAAGATGCATAAATCCCATAATCATTTCCAGAAATAAGGTTGTCTTTAATCAGGTTTGAACCTGCTGAATCGTGCTTGTCGGAATAAATATAGGAATAAATATAGATTCCCTGATATTTGTTCAGAGATATAGTATTATTTAAAAGGGAATTATTGCCGGATTGATTCAAAACGGCACCTTCAATGTTGTTCAGAACCGTGTTATTAATTATGGAATTACTTTCCGAATCTTCAAGATATAGACCCCGCTCATTTTTTTCCATAGTGTTATTTATAACGTTATTGGAGTCGGAAGAAACCATATATACGGCACAAAGATGTTTAGAAATTATATTGCTATCGATTGTATTTTCAGAAGTATTGTATAGGTATATCCCGGCTTTTCTCCCTCCCGTATAACCGGATTCAGGCCCGTCTATATGGAGTCCTGAAATTTTAACGCCTTTTGAAGTCACATTAATAACGTCTTCAGTTGTATTGGAAGCCTTTATTACCGTATTTCCCGGATTTCCTGATTCTGAAACTATGCTTATATTTTCCACGTCTACAATAATATTTTCTTTATAAGTACCGGGATAAACAACGATTGTACTCCCTGGGATTGCAGAGTCCACGGCATCCTGAATCCTGGAGAAATCTTTAACAGGAATACCGTTCTCTATAAGCAGTACAGGCTCGGGAGCTTTTGTAAGAGGGAAAGAATCAGTTATGCCCGTACTTTCAATAATATAAGCCGAATCACTAATGCCATCTATATCCGAATCTTTAGCATTTTCCGAAAAGCCGCTTCTATCCGACTTTGCCCAGAAGTTTCCACCCAGATAAGGGCCTCCTATGAAATTCGTTCCCCGCGTCCTGTTTATGTTCCAATGATTGATTTCACTCTTTTCCATCTTCACATCTATTATATTGTTAAAATAATTGTCATACAATCTGTTTCCATTAGAATCGGACAGCAGGACTCCACAGGCTGTGTTTTCTCTGAGGTTATTGCGAGTAATTGTATTATTCTCCGAAGTCTCCATCATGATCCCATAGAAATTTGCCCTTATCTCGTTATCCTGAAGGATATTTGAAGTTGAACCGGACAGATAAACAGCAGACCCAAAAGAGGAATTTGTACCATATACAGTATTATTAATGAGAATATGGTTATTTGAAGGATTAATGAGGGTATTATTGTCCGAAGAATTAATGAGAGTATTATCCGAAGAATTAATGAGAGTATTATCCGAAGAATTAATGAGGGTATTATCCTGAGGGTTGTTATTTGAAAGATCGGGATATATTTCGGAGTCTCTGTTAATTCCTGTACTGTTTTTGATGGGGGTATTTTTTACGAGAGTATTTTTAACGAGGATGTTATTGCTTGAGGAGAGCAGGACGATACCGAAGACATTTTCTGTTACATTATTGTTCCTGAGAGTATTTTCATTTGAAGATGAGATAAAAATTCCATTTTGATTATTTGATACAGTATTATTGCATAAACTGCATCCATAAACAGAATCGACATATATGCCAGCTATTTCTTCGGATTCCTCCCCCTTGCCTTTCAATGTAAGTCCGCAGATTGTGACATTATTTGCACTGACGCGGAAGATATTATCCTCAGGGTTAAGGGCCTGAACCATGACCTCTTCAGGGTCGATTAATCTTGAGTAAATTTTCAGGCCTTCCACAGTTACGGCCACATTTTCTACATAAGTCCCCGGATAAACAAGAATGGTTGAACCTGGAGGGGCAGCTGAAATAGCCTCCTGAATTGAGTTATAATCGTCATCTGGTTCGTCATCTCCTACGGTTATGGGCACAGATTCTGGGGGTCTTGAGAGGGGAAGGTAATCAATATTTTCAGGACCGCCAATCTCATAAGCCGAATCGCAGATGCCGTCAAGATTAAAGTCCCCTGAGGTCTGAGAGAAACCCCTGCCATCCGGGTTTGCCCAGAAATTTCCTCCTATAAACGGGCCCCCGACAATGTTAGTTCCAGTGGTAAGAGAATTATTCCAGGTATTTCCGTCGCTGATTCCGAGCTGTATATTTATAGTATTGTTTAAATAATTATTATAGACCTGCTCATCGCCCTCATGGTCTGAAATAAAGATTCCGCAGTTTGCACTGGAAGTTATTGTGTTATTTGATATTTGAATGCCAGGACATGCATCTCCTAAATTAACCCCGATGCTGCAGTTTGTGATTTTATTATTATAGATTCCAGTCCCGCCTGAAAATGAAAGGTCTACCCCGTGAAAGCAGTCAGTAATCGTATTGTCCCTAATTTCTATGCTCCTATCATATGAATCGACTCCACTGGAGCAATTAATAATCGTGTTATAGGATACAACATCGCCTGCTCCGCAACAGGCAAAACTTATCCCTGTACCATTTAAAATTTTATTTTCTGTTATTAAATTATTCGATGCCCATGGTCCGAGTAAAATGTAACCCTTTTCAATGATATTTCCTGTCAGGTTATTTGTCACGCTTCCTTCGCTCGCAGCAATCCCATCGTTGAAAAACAGGTTTTTTGAAACGGTATTGTCACTGGCATTATCAAAGCGTACTCCTCTATGGTTTTCAAACAGCATGTTTTCGGTAATAACGCAATTACTGGCGTTTTCAAGTGAGATCCCGCACGGAGGCCGGTAGTGTTCGGATCCCCTGGTCTTAAAAATCTCCTCTGCTATAGAAGTAGGAATGTTTTCGGTAGTTAATCCCCTATTTATACTCTCAGCTTCAGTAAAGTTTCTGGCAATAAAGCCTCTGGGATAGTTGGGAGTTTCTCCAGCTCCTGTAATACTAAAACCAGTAATTGTCACATTATCGGCTTTTACAAGAAAAATGCTTTCGTTTTTATCAAGAGGTTTTACAATCGCATCATGCTTCCCTGATTCCGACCTGATAGTCAGCCTGGTTACATTTACAATTATATTTTCTTTATAAGTTCCAGATCTTACAATGACCGTGTCTTCCGGAGAAGAGCTATTTACTGCTTCCTGAATTGATTTAAAACCCATTCCAGAACTCTCATCTACAACAATCTCCTTTGCTAATGCAGGACTGTAAATTGCGCTTTCTATGAGAAAAAAAGTAACTGCCAAAAAAATTAGTACTCTATTTGCCCCCATTCCTTATTCCCCTTAAACCTGAAAAAACTCCGAAATAGTAAAATTTCAAAGTAATGGCTTTAAGATAATAATATCAGCTAGATGCATGGTTTTGCTCAAAGCAGGCTGACTAACGTTTTTACTCGTGCAAAAATTCAGGTAGAAGGGCAGTTATTAAAAACAGCAAACGGATATATGATTCTATGATCCTACCGGACATTACTCATTTATCCGTTTCTGATTTCAAATGCAATAAATGATCCGTTTTTAAGGCTTGACTAATAACTCCCCCACCACTTTTCAGCCTGCCATTTTTTTTACCATTTTTTTACCATTTTTCAGTCAATATAAGTCAGGAAATTACACTTTTTGTACCGCAATATATCTAGTCTTTTTTGTTGTGTTACTGCTGGCATCGTTTTTCACGGTCAATGTAACATTATATGTGCCTGCCCTCGTGTATGTATGGGTTGCATTCATGGCATGTTTCGAATATATACCGTCGCCAAATTCCCAGAGCCAGGAAGAGGGAGTTCCACCAGTGCCGGTATCAATGAACTTCACTACGAGAGGAGCGTTTCCTGAAGTCAAATTTGCGGAGAAATCCGCCACTGGCACATCAGGGACCGTGTCAGCAGCTGTTACTGTCACATAATTATATTTTGTTATTATGGCTCTGCCTCCGCGGTTATCCATAGATAATGTTACTGTGTATTTTCCCGGTTTTTCGTATGTATGTGTTGCATACGGTGTTGCAGAGTCATTAGCATCCACCATATAGTTCTGAACGACCCCATCCCCAAAATCCCATTCACGCCATATAGGGTAGTTTGGGAGCTGGGCATCCAGGTCATCCACAAATGTTACTGTTAATGGTGCCTTTCCTGATGTTACATCGGCTGAGAAATATGCAGTGGTTGCAGGCTCGTCTTTTATTCCCATCAGCACGTAACCGTATTTGCTTATTGTATCGCTGCCATTAGCATTTTTCACGGTCAGGTTAACGGTATACCCGCCTATTTTCCCGTATGCATGAGTGGGATTTTTCTGCGTTGAAGTATTTCCGTCACCGAAGTCCCAGAACCAGGAAGTTGGAGAGCCTGTACTATTGTCATAAAACGAAACAACATCATTCTCGAAAATCCCCTGGTCATTAATTCCATCCCGTACTTTATCGGCTTCAGGGGAATAAAAATCCGCAACAGGCTTTACTGTGGACGAGGGGGATGTGACTGTAATATAACCGAGTCTGGTCACGGAACTGCTGCCTGCTGCATTCGCTACGGTTAAACTGATATTGTATCTGCCGGGTTTTGTAAAAGTATGTGTCGCATTCATGTCGTGTTTCGAATATATGCCATCCCCAAAGTCCCAGTACCAGGAAGATGGAGATCCGGTACTATTATCCGTAAACAGTATTTTTAAAGGTGCATTTCCTGATGTCACATTTGCAGAAAAATCAGCAACGGGAACCTCAAGACTCTTAACGGTGATAAATCCTGGCTTTACGATTGTGTTGCTGCCATTCGCATTCGCAACTGTAAGGCTGATATTATACACTCCCGGCTTTGTAAAAGTATGAGTTGCATTCATCGAATGTTTTGAATGAATGCCGTCTCCGAAGTCCCACAACCATGAAGTCGGAGAGCCTTCACTGTTGTCGGTAAATAATACTTTCAGCGGCGCATATCCTGACGTTACATTTGCAGCGAAATCAGCAACAAGTGGTTCAGGTTCTGATTCTTCTTTTAACGAAACAATACACATATAAATGTCATCATGTCCATTGCGCCCATCCTGCCATACTATTCTGTCTTCATAGATGACAGGAATTTGCTGAATCGAGTCACTTGTTGTAATTTGAATTTCCCTGGAAGTTGAGATGTCGTACATATAGATATCGTCATTTCCATTGCGCCTGTCCTGCCACACTATCCTGTCCCCGTAGATAGCAGGATATATCTGATCCGATCCGTTTGTGGTAATCTGAGTTTCCTTAGAGGTAGAGAGATTGTACATGTAGATATCGGCGTTTCCGTTACGACTATCAGCCCATACTACCCTGTCGTCGTATATCGCGGATCCGTAAGTTGATCTGTTGGTGACGATCCGGGTTTCTCCGGATTTGGAGAGGTCGTACACATAAATATCAGTGTTTTCGATATCCGGATATTCATGGTTAGCCATGCACAATATTCTGTCGCCATAAATAGCAACACCAAGCTGGCGCAGTACGCTGTTTGTTATTTGAGTTTCCCTGGAAGTAAGAAGGTCGTACATGTAAATATCGGTGTCATCCGGTCCATTGCGCTCATCACTCCAGACTATCCTGTCCCCGTAAATAACAGGATTAAACTGATTTGATTTATTGGTGGTAATTTGAGTCTCTT
>DUIO01000096.1 GCA_013330315.1 Methanosarcina sp.
AAAGCTGCCATTTCTGCAGTGTTGTAGTCCTTCTCATGTGCCATATAGAGCCCAAGGTGCCTTGAGGGAACTTCAATATCCTTCCTCCGGGGAATTGTGCCGATAACAGGGATATTACCGGGGAGTGAATTTTTAACAAGTTCTGCATGGCGAGGGCTTCCTACCTGGTTAAGGATAACAGCTGCAATCCGAACTTCCGGATCGAACTCGGAGTAGCCTTTCAGAAGAGCTGCGGCGCTCCTTGACATGCCATGGACATTGATTACCAGAATAACGGGAATGTCCAGAGTCTTTGCTACATGTGCAGAACTTGCAATTTCCGTAGAATCAATTCCGTCAAAGAGACCCATGACCCCTTCAACAACAGCAATGTCAGCATCTGCAGAATTACGGGAAACTGTCTGCCTGACACCTTCCGTACCCATCATATAGGTATCCAGATTTCGGGAGGGGCGCCCGCAAATAGCGGTGTGATGGGAAGGGTCAATGTAATCCGGGCCTACCTTATAAGGCTGGACTTTTAGCTGCCTGTGCTTTAAAGCAGCCATAATACCCATGGAGACTGTAGTTTTTCCGACTCCGCTGTGGGTTCCTGCGATAAGTATTCCTTTTGTCATTTGGTAACTATTGTATAAATTAATATATATAAGGCTATTAATCAGGTTTTTTAGGAACATTACATCGATCCCAAAAAAGAAATGAAAAGTAATAAAAACAATTTCAGGAGATTTGCGCAAATAGTATGAATAAGTCATATATTTCAGGAGGAATTGAGGCCAGAACAGAATTAATTTAGAAGTTAATTTATAAAAAAGCCTATTATGAATTGATCAATTTATAATTAAGCACCTTATATGGCATTATAAAATGAAATGAAGTATTATGAAGCTTTAAATCTATTTCTATTTGGTTATATAGCAATATCAAGTATTAAAAATAGTATTAACCCTTTATTCTTATATATAAAGGCTTAAATGTGTTTTTTCACTCTGATTTTGAGTAATTAAATAAGTATTTTTATATGTTTAACTGTCCCGTCACGCTTAGGTTCCATATCTTCTCATAAAAAGAGAAAGATCAGACGAAATTGTTGGAACATTTGGAGGGACTAAATGCACTTCAGTGAAAAACCAATTCTAAAAATTCTGGCATGTACTTCTATCATAATAATGATGTCAAGTTTAATTACTGCAGGGGCAGTTTCCTGTAATGCCCCTGCAAAATCTGCAGGAAATTCTTCTATAGCCTCCTGTGGGACTCTTTCAAATTGTGATCAGGCAAACTGTGACTGTAAAGAATGCGATTGTGAGTCTGCTGAAGATTGCGAACAGGGAAACTGTATCTGTAGTTTGTGTGACTGTGCGTCTGCTCCAGATTGTGGCCAATCAGGCAGTAAAAAAATTGCAGGCTGCGGACAGGCAAGCTGTAATTCATGCGACTGTGAATCTATTGCAGGCTGCAAAGAATCAAATTGTGATTGCGACGCATGTGGTTGCGAATCTATTATAGATTGCGGACAGGAAGATTCTGATAGCATAGAAGAAACTCCGGAAGATGGATGCGAAGAAACTCCAGTAAAAGATTGCAGTAATGATGTAGAAACTCCGATAGTGGATTGTGACAGCAGTATAGAAACTCCAGCAAGTAACTGCGAAGGCGAAGTATCTGAAGAATCTCCAGCAGAAGGTTGTAATAGGGTTGTAGAAAAAATCACATCAGAAGGCTGCAACAAAGCTGCAGTTCCTGAAGATGGATCGAAAGGCTGCCTGGATGAGGCTACAGTAAAAGACTGTGATGACGCCATTGTTGAAGAGGCTTCGGCAAAAAGTTGTAACAATGTTATAGAAACCCCAGAAGATAACTGTAAAGACACAATATCTGAAGAGTCGCCGTCAGAGGTCTGTGAAGACGATGAAGCTCCAGAGGAAGCTTGTGTAAATGAAATTCCAGGAGAAGACTGTGAAAACAATGTAACCCCGGTAGATAAAGCAGAAGGTTGTACAGACATTGCAGAGCCAGTTGAAGAACCAGAAGACGTAAACTGTGAGACTGTTGAGACAATAGACGAGCCAGACGATGTAACAGACGGCCATGGAGACACTATCGATGAAGTAGGCGACGAAACAGATGGTTGTAAAAGCGGCATAATGCCAGTAGAATCAGAAGAAGATTGCAATAATGCTGTAACTCCTGAGAATGAGCAAGAGGAAGAAAATTGCGGGAGCACCGCAATCCCGGCGGTGGACAAAGCAGAAGATAATAAAGATGCTGTAGAACCAGCAGATGAAACAGAAAAAGAAGACTGTATAAATGATGGGGCTCCCGAAAAAGAGGAAAAAGAGGAAGAAGGCTGTTTGGATGATGAAGCTGCAGTAGAACCAAAAAAAGATTGTGGAGATATCGTAGTCCCTGAAAATGAACCTGAAGAAGAGGAAGGAAACTGTGAAGAAGCTGTAGACACGGTAGATGAATCAGAAGAATACGACACTGATGCTGCAAATGATGTCACAGCCATATGATATATTCAGTACAAATTACAAAGCCAGCAGATAAGCAAAATCAATGGCTAAAAAGAACTTATGTGCCGGAGAGTTAGAAATACTCTCTGCACTAAAGTTAAGACGTAAAGATTGATATAATCATTCCTGGACAACTTTTTTTCTAACGCTTTGAGTTGTTTTAAAGCCTATAATTCACCTGATTTTTTAGAATTATGTAGTGTTCGTCCGAACTCAATGCATAGATTAATTTTTGAAATAACATGCGCTATCAATTTATATTAGCTGCAATTAGGTATTATAGTAGACAAAACATATCGCTACTAATTCTTTTAATTTCGGAGTTTTTGATTATTTCAGATAGTTTCAATGACTGGATCAGGGCTCTACCAAAAAATATTTTACCTCCATGATATAAATACGCCGGGGAAATATGAAGGACAGAAATTCAGGGAAAAATTCCCTTCTTCGAGAAGAAAAGGAAGGAGAAATCCGGGTTGACTCTGAAAGGGTATTGATCGATTCAAAAAAGGCTCTGGTTGACCCTTACGGGCGCAAAGTAACCGGGCTTCGGATATCCATTACTGATAGGTGTAACCTTTCCTGTATGTACTGCCACAATGAAGGGGCAGACTGCTGCGCCTGCGGTCCCGCAGGATACGAAATGAGCCCGGAACTGATCTGCAGCATTATCAGAGAAGCGGCAAGTTTCGGCGTCCGCAAAGTAAAATTTTCAGGAGGAGAGCCGCTTTTCAGAAAAGATTTTGAAGATATCCTTGCCTGCCTTCCCCCCTTAAAAGAGGTTTCGGCAACTACAAATGGTATCCTGCTTGAAAAACGTGCAAAAGCTCTCAAAGCTGCCGGACTCGATAGGGTGAATGTGAGTCTGGACTCTCTGGATCCCGAGAAATATGGAAGAATTACCGGAGCGCCCACAGGGACTCTTGAGAAAGTTATTAAAGGCATCGACAGCGCAGTGGAAGCCGGGCTGACTCCGGTAAAACTGAACATGGTTCTCCTGAGGGGCATAAACGAGAATGAAATTGATGCAATGATGGATTTTATACGCCCATATAAAGGGAAAGTTATCCTCCAACTTATTGAACTCATGAATATCGACCCGGAACTCTCAAAGTATACTATTGACTCAAAAG
This sequence comes from Methanosarcina sp., assembly GCA_013330315.1. Lineage (GTDB taxonomy): Archaea > Halobacteriota > Methanosarcinia > Methanosarcinales > Methanosarcinaceae > Methanosarcina > Methanosarcina sp8098u. The sequence continues at coordinate 3,653 of DUIO01000096.1, forward strand.
CCGTTGAAAAAAGTCTTGAAGAAAGAGCAAGTGAAGTCAGAGTTCGGCACCTGCACCACAGAAAACAATATGTGATCAACGGGGTTGAGGTAGAATTTGTACGTCCCATGGATAATTCGGAGTTTTGTGCTCACTGCAGCAGGCTCAGGGTTACAGCTGACGGAAAACTTAAACCCTGTCTGCTTGTGCACGATAATCTTGTTGATATAGGGGAAGCAAAGAGCCCCGAAGAGATAGAAAAATTACTCAGGCTTGCAGTAAGCCGGAGAAAGCCTTACTATACTCCAATTATAGAAGTCAAAAGACTGGAGAAAATGAAAGAAGAGAAAAAAATGGAAGAATAAGATAATAAAAGCACTCATTAAGGAGGAAAAAAAATGAAAATCGAACTTCTGGTAGATGGCAGGAAAATCCCGATGAACGAATTTGTCCAGACAATAGTAGGGAACGTTATCAAGGCAATGGTAGAGACCCTTCATACAATTGACAGTGGGTGGAAAGAAATCTCTATTCACGTAGAACAGGATGAAGCAGAAAAAAATAAAGCAGAATAAGAAGAATAAGAAACGCAAAGAAGAATTAAAAAGAGTGAAAAGAGTAAAAGGGATTCAAAAGAGATTAGAAAGAATTTTTTCGTAATAAAAAGAAGAGTCAGTACTTAAAATTAGTACTTAAA